>JAJECR010000052.1 GCA_022821935.1 Candidatus Latescibacterota bacterium | reverse complement strand
GACGTAAACCGGACGCTACGGTAATTGGGATAGGTAATAGACGTGAGTTATACGCATTTGGCAGCAGGCAAAAGGGCGGCAGGTAAGCCTATTCTTTCGTTCCGGGAAACAGGATCGTGCAACAACAGATAAAACTGACTCGGCTGCAGACCTCGCGCGGGATGCGCATGTGGAACGTAAACGGCATGCTCGAGTCGGTTTATTCGGCCATTACCACGGGCGTTTATACCACGGGATACGCGTTGCATCTCGGCGCGTCAAGCGCCATGATCGGCCTGATCTCCGCGTCCATTTCCATCGGCCAGTTGCTTCAGGCCTTCACGCCGCTGTTGATCGAACGCCTGCCCCGCCGCAAGACGCTCTGCCTGCTGGCCAACGGCGTCAGTTCATCGCTCTGGCTGCCGATCGCCTTCATCCCCTTCCTGTTCTTTGAAGGGTACCTGTTGCTGGCGTTCATGGCCTGCATCGCCCTCTCGAAGGCCGCCATGTCCCTGGTGTCCCCGGCACGCCAGTCCTGGCTGACCGATCTGGTTCCCGACGAGATCCGCGGCCGATTCGTCGCCCGCCAGCGCAGTCTGACGGCGTCCGCCGGCCTGATCACCTCGGTCTGCGCGGGTTTCTTCCTGAGTACATACGCCGCGGGGGACGCGCAGCAGGGATTCACCACCATTTTCCTCGTGGCCGTGGTCTTTTCCGGCATGGGCGTCTGGGTCTGGTCGCGTATTCCCGAGCCAGCCAAAAACCGGGGTGAAGACCTGCCGTCAAACCAGCTGCTCCGCCTCCCGTTCCGGCACGGTCCTTTTCGCAGACTGATGTTCCTGGTTTCGGGACGGCTCCTCATCGCCCAGATCGCCGCGCCCTTCTTCACCGTCTACATGCTGCGGACACTCGAGGTTTCCTATGCCCAGATCGCGGTCTTCTCGGCCATGCAGACCATTGCCACGATCATCATGAATCCTTTCTGGGGATACCTGGCCGACAAGTACGGCTACAAGCCGGTCATGTCGATTACCGCCATGGGGCTGGCCGTGTTTCCGCTGGGATGGGGATTCGTGACCCTGGAAAACTATTGGATCATGGTGCCGCTGGTTCAGGTCTGGGGCGGCAGCATGAGCGCGGGCTGGGGCACCGCACGGTTCAACCTCATCGTCAAAACGGCGCCGGCGGTCAATCGCTCCGCGTTCCTGGGATGCTATTCCGCGGTATCGAGGGCCTGCGCGGCCTGTGGCGCCTTACTGGGTGGATTAGCCGCCGGCCTCTGCGACACCATTCCCTCCGTCTCCTTCTTCGGTTACACCATCGCGGGCCTGCAGTATCTCTTCCTTGCCAACGGGGTGCTGCGTATTTCCTACATGGGCGTGCTGGGCCGCGTGGACGCCGATTCGCAGGTTTCTTCCCGCGACGTGATCAACCGCGTGCGCCGGGGAAACCCCATCGCGACGCTCTGGCACCTTGTGCGCATGGGCAAATCCAGCAACCCATCGGTCCGAGCCCGGGCCGCCCGTGAACTGGGTGAAACCGGAAGCCACCTGGCTGTGGACGAACTGATCGCCTTGCTGAATGACAGTGACCGTAACGTGCGCCGGGAGGCGGTGCAGTCCCTGAGCAGGATCGGCGCGGAAGAGGCTGTAAACCCGCTTCTCGAATGCGTGGGGAACCCTTCGTCGGACATCGCCGAAGAGGCCGTGGAAGCCCTGGGCGCGGTGCCGTCGTCGCTCAGTCTCAATATCCTGGTGACCCTGCTGCACGACGAAAGGCCCGGGATACGACGCAGTGCGATAATCGCTCTCGACCGTATCGGGGACCGGCGCGCGGAAACGGCGCTGGAAGCCCTGCTCGCGCACGAGCGGGACCCGGCGATTGTCCAGTCTGCCATAGAAGCGCTGGCCAAAATGGGAAATGTCCGCATGCTGACCCGGCTTCAGGACCTCATCCGGACCAGCGAGACCAGCCTGGAGCGGGGCGTCCTGGTCATGTCTGCGGGTCATCTCCTTGGCGCCCCTGACCTCCTGTACCGGTTGCTCCAGGCCGATGGGATGGAACGGGACCGGGCGATGGTGCGGATTTACCGGTCCGTCCGACGCCAGTTAGGCGGCTGGTCGGATGTCGATAGAGATCTGAGGAATCAGTACACGGCTATAGTCGACCGTGCGTTGAGCGCTTTTGAGCGGCAGCAGACCGGAGAGATGCTGAAGGGGCTCGTCGAGGTCGCCCAGGCCGTTATTCGCGCGACGCGTGCGGATCTGCCAGACCGCGCTGTCGACGACGCGGCGCCCGCCGGAGGATCTGTATTGGAAGAATCGGACGGTGGGAAACTGGCGTACAGGGTCCTGACGGACCTGGAATCAGAAGGCCGGAACAGAACCCTGCACGCCGAGGAAAGATTGCTGGCGGTGGTGGCCCTGCAACGGATCGCGGACCTGGCCACCGATTGAATGATCAGACCTGTTTCGCCTTCCAGGCCTCGTATTCGGCCAGGGTATTTTCATCGGGCGGGTACACGCCGATGATGCTGTGCCCCTGCTGGATTTTCTGCAGAATGAACGCTTCCCGGTCTTCTTGCGCCACGGCCCTGGCCGCCACCTCTTCGGCCAGGTGGCGAGGGATGACCACCACACCTTCGGCGTCTCCGACGACGATATCTCCCGGAAATACCGCCACGCCGCCGCAGGCGATGGGGCGCTGTATGTCGCTCGGGTAGTGTATGCTTTTGCTGTTGTGGGCGTTCATGGCCCGGGCGTATGCGGCCAGTCCGGTCTCCACAATGGCGGGAGTATCCCGGAATGCGCCGTCGCTCACGATCCCAACGCCGCCGCGCTGCTGGATTCTCGTGGCGAGTATGTCGCCCATGACACCGGCACGGGTGTCTCCCCGGGCATCGATCACAAGCACCTCGCCCTGCTTAATGCTTTCGATACCGATACGCTGCATGTCCGTCAGATTGTCCACGGGCACGTGCGTGATATCTTCCCGGCCTGGTATGTACCGCAGGGTAAACGCCGGACCTGCCACGCGCGAACCCGGCGCCAGCGGCGCGACATCCTGCATAAATGTGTTATACAAACCGTATTCCGTGAGTACGGAAGTGAGTGTGGCGGTGCTCGGGTTGAGCAGGGATTCGAGCGTTTCTCGTGATGGTGCTTCCTGTACAGACATAGTATAGGATTCCTTTTCTCTAAATGAACGGCGGACTGTACCGCCGGAAGTAAAAACTGTTCTCATGGTTTCGAGTTGACTGCCAGCCGCCGGCCTTCTGATTCAGTCCCGGAGGCCAGGGTACTTGCGGATATTCGCGTGCCCGGCAAATGCCGCCACGGCTTCGACGTATCCTTGGGGCGAACCCGTGTCGAAGTGATCGCCGTTTATTTCCAGGCCGAAGGCCGTTCTCCGTGACGATAGCATGGCCTGCGCCCCGGTTAGCTGCAGTTCGCCGCCTTCCGCGCCGCCGTCCTTCTCCATCCGCCGCAGGCAGCTGAAGATCTCAGGCGTCATGGCGTGCAGGCCGAACCAGCAGAGGAACGTGTCCACCGGCAGGCCCTCCACGCGCAACCGGTCCCGCGCCAGGCTCGCTTCCGGCTTTTCCACCACGGAATCAAGGGCATAGAGCCCATCCGACCGGGGCACGGGACGGCCGGAAACCGTACCGAAATGCCCGATGGCATCCACGGACTTTCGGATCAGGCCCGATACCGGGGCCTGCAGTGCTTCATAGGCGTCCAGCAGTTGACACGCGCAGTTTCTTTTCTCGCCGCTGAGATACAGGTGGTCGCCGAGCATGACCAGGAACGGATCGCCTCTGACCCAGGTTTCCGTACGGAGCACCGCATCGCCGAGACCTTTAGGGCGATCCTGTATGATGATGGTCAGCTTCTCCGACAGTTCGCCGGGGAATTCGGCCGCCGCGAGCAAATCCGCCCGGCTTCCGATCGCGGTTTTTAACGGGCCCGGCAACCGCGAGAAGTAGGCACCTATCCGGGCCTCGTCTTCCGGCGCGATCACCAGGCCGATTTCCTCGATATCCGCGTTCAGAGCTTCCTCGATGATCAGTTGCAACACGGGTCGTACCTGTCCCCGGAGGTCCACGATGGGGAACAGCGCCTTGCGTACCGCGCGGGTCGCCGGCATCATCCGGACGCCGTGCCCCGCGAGGGGTATGACCGCCTTGCGTATGCGTTTCAACGCGAACAACTCCTTCATGCCTGCAACATGGTCAGGTTATACGATAGACCCGGTGTCCGAATTCCAGTGCGCCGGGGGAAGTCCCTGTAAAGAGCTGGGCCTCGACGCCGGTCGATTCGCCGTAGCGCTCAAGCAGGCGATCCAGGTGGTCGAACATGCGTTCGCTTCCCGCGACGGCGACCGTCCCTCCTGCTCCGCCTCCCGTAATCTTGGCTCCGTAGAACCCGGCGCCCACACCGAGTTTTCTAATTTCCCTGACGATCCAGGACGTTTCCCTGGCACCGAGCCCGCAACGGTGCGCGTAACTCCAGTCCGAGGCGTACATAAGCCGGCCCGCCTGCTCAAGAAGGCCCGCCTGCTCAAGAAGGTCCGGGCGTTCAGTATTTCCCGCCATACGTATGCACTCGGTAAAGACAGTCGTCCTCTGGTGTTCGTAAACCGGGTGTTCCACGCGGCTGCGCACCTTGTACGTGGTCTCCGGGTCGACGGACGTCACGGGATCGGGCGTGGCGCCGTAGCGCCGCATGAATGCCCTGCCCGACAAGCTCGATGGCAGCAGGGACCGGTAGGATGCCACGTATTCGGACGTGGATATGTTACACAGGTAGTCAAGGTGGGGATTCCCGGCGGTTCCGTTGCCGGACCGCATATGATCCCGTATGATCGCCAGGCCCATGAATGCGCCGATTCTGCTGTTCGTATACCTCGACCCCTTGATTTCGCGGCGGATACCGGAATTGATTCCGATAAAATGAACGCCGTCCGGGACCGGGATCTGTTCCTGTACGGTATGGGGCTGGCAAAGCAGGGAAAGCAGACGGCTCCGGGTCCCCAGGGCGCAGGTGACCTGGTCCATGATGCCGCAGGCCGCGCCGACCACTTGGTTTTCCACCTTCTGGGAAAGGACGGCGAGCGTCATCCCATCCAGGTTGATTCCGTATAACAGGTTCAGTCCATGCATGGCTGCGATTTCAAGCGCGGCCGAGGAAGACACGCCCACCCGAAGCGGGATGCTGCTTACCAGCACCATCGTGGCGCCGTGGGGGAAACGATCCATGTATCCTTCCCCCTGCAGCACGCAGAAAGCCCCGGCTACGTATGCTGCCCAGGCTGATTCCGGCGCCCTGGAAAATCTCAGTTTCAAGGTCTCGTAGTCCAGGATACCCGCGCCGGGCGCCAGGTCGTCGAGCGCCAGCGTAACGTCCGGCGACATGCCGAGCACGTCCACCCCGGCGCTGTGTATGACCACCTTTCGGTCGTCCCGGGCCTGGATGCCCATCAGAACGGCCCGGTCAAGTGTCATCTCGCAAACCAGCGAACCGCTGTAATCCGCGATGCCGCCCATGCAGTCCAGCCGTGCGGGTGCCCGGACCACGTAAATCGGTTTACGGGCGGAGAACCGCATCCCCAGCGGGCCGTGCCGGCTGTCTGACGAGCAGGCCAGGGCGTTTTCAAACACTTCGACGTCGGCGGGCAGGGCGCCGCGATCCGTCAGACAGTCCAGCATGATCAGTGATCCCGTTTCGTGTTCCGGACTAACGGTCTGAAAACAATCCGCCATAATATATCGGGCTGGCCCGGATATTCAACGAATCTTTAACTGGGACCGACTTCGACGTGGCCGGGACGGCCTTCGACGGCCGTCGCTCGAACCATGATTATATTGACAGGGTCACTTTCAGATGTGTATTTTGATTCCGCGCTGCCCACCGTTGTTTCCAGATGGATGACGCAAGCTCAAGCCTGGATAGAATCCCCCTCACACGGCCGTTTGGGAACGGTGAATGAACCTTGCTGGCGAACTGAATCCCGCTCAAGTCAAGGCCGCGTCCTATGTCGATGGACCGTTGCTGGTGCTCGCCGGCGCCGGAAGCGGCAAGACCCGGGTATTGACCTACCGGATTGCCTACCTTGTCGAGCATATCGGAATCGATCCCTATCATATTCTGGCCGTCACGTTTACCAACAAAGCGGCCGCGGAGATGAAGGACCGGATCGACCGGATGCTTGGCCAGGGGGACGTTCCCCAGTGGGTGGGGACCTTTCATTCCCTGTCCGCCCGGATCCTTCGACGGGAGGCGGAGACGCTGGGCTTCCGTCGCGATTTCGTGATCTATGACGGCGATGATCAACTGGCCCTGATCCGCA
>JAJECR010000283.1 GCA_022821935.1 Candidatus Latescibacterota bacterium | reverse complement strand
GATCCAGAACTCACTGATGGCGGATCCATCGGCGACCGAGGCCAGCACGCCGTTAATTTCTTCCACACTCATGCCCGCCTTAACCGCGGCGGCCACGAAGTGCGCCGTCAGCATGGCCTCCGCTGCCATGTGTTCCGACAGCAGGTTGTCCCCCGTCATGTCTGTGGCCGTGGCCGCGTCCGCGCCTGAAGCCGGAGCCGCCTCTTCTTCAGGAGGGATGTTTTCCGTACAGCCCAGGGCGAAGATGACGATCCACATACCCAGTAACCAGGTCAGGTGAGATCTTTTCATGTCAAATCTGCTCCTTTCCAAAGTGGATTTTATCAGCAGGTTCCATGGCAAACGCCGCGTACATCTTCGATTTCACCCGGCAACCCTGGTTTCCTGCTGGTTGACCGGCAGTCACACTTCAAGGCCTATCACCCGGTCCGACAACTCCCTCAAGTCAGAGACGACCAGGTCGCACAGGGATTCGTCCATTTCCAACACTCCGTTCCGGTTGAGAAACACCGTCATCATACCGGCGTTCCTGGCGCCGACTATATCGTGCTCCAGGCTGTCTCCGACAAAGACGGACCGTTCCGGCGCGGCGTTCAGCCGGGACATCGCCTGCCTGAATATAACGGGATCCGGCTTGGCGGTCCCCACTTCTTCAGAGATCAGCACCGCGTCGAAATACACCGACGCTCCTATGGCGTCGATCTTGTCTCTCTGGGATTTCGAGCCATTGGTGACCAGGGCCATGGGGTGGTGTCTGGCACGAAGGCACTTCAACAGGGGCTCGGCGCCATCCGACCACGAAGCGTAGGACGCCAGCTTGCCGCGCATGAGTTCCACGAACGATTCCGGCGACATGCCCGGTACATCGCTGAAGCTGTGATCGTAGATCGCCGCCTTGCTGCCCCGGCCTCCCTGGTCCAGTGCGCGCAAAGTCTCCATGCGATCATTCCACTCGGTCCCTTCCGGCTCCAGGCGCGGGAAATAGGTTTTCAACAGAAACGAAAAGAACCTGTCGCACGCCTGGTCGCGGTCGATCAGGGTGTTGTCGAGGTCAAAAAGAACCGCGGTATCCAATTCGAAAATCGAGCTGACCGGGCGCGCCATTTCTACTGTCCATCCGCCCGCAGGCAGTCTTCAACGGCCATCCGGGCCTTTTCGGCCAACCCGCGCCGGTCCTTTGTGGTGTATCCGTTGGTTTCAATGGGCGCGCCGATGCGCACGGCGACCTGTGCATCCGGCCGTATTTTCATGCTGCCGCGAACGAGGATGTCAAAGCTGCCGGATATACCCACCGGCACGACGGGCACGCCCGATTCGATCGCGAGGAGAAAGGCGCCGGCCTTGAAGGGCTGCAATTCGCCGGTCCTCGATCTCGTGCCTTCCGGGAAGACCACGGCGGGATATCCCTCCCTGATCTGCCGCGCCGCTTTACGCAGACTCCGCATGGCCTTCTTCGGATTAGTGCGGTTGATGCTGATGTACCCGGCCAGCCGCATGCACCATCCCAGGACGGGTATGTGGAACAGGGAATCCTTGGCGATGATCCTGAACTGTATGGGCAAAAAACCGAACAGGATGGGAATGTCCGCGGCGCTGGCATGATTGGCTACCAGCACGCAGGGTTGTCCCCGGGGGATATGATCCAGTCCATCGAGGCGGACCGGCACGCGGGCCACCCATAGCAGGGTCCGCGCCCACCAGCGGGCGAACCAGTGAACCAGCCTGCCGGAGGGATTAAATGGAGACAGCAACATGGCCGTCACGCCGAACACCAGTGTGAAAACCGCCACGCTGATGATCTGGAGGATGGAATAGACTGCGGACACGCGCGCACCCGACTCGTGGAAATCAGATTAACGTGGGCAACTCTCCGGTTTACATCCGATTATAACTCAATCGCGAAAAAAAACCAGCGTCATTTCTTCCGTCTCCGGCGACGGCAAAACGGTCGCACAGCGCCTCCGCCGTTCGAGATCAAGGGTTGTCTTCCGACCAAATTGGACATAGACCCGGTCTGAACGAATGGTTTGAAAACGTGACATGCTTCAAATTGCGGATGCGGATATCGCCGAAGCGCTCATCTGGCACCTGTGGCAGGAGGGATTGCCGCGGTCGGGAAGGCTCCGGTTGACCGACGGCAGGACGCTCAGGCTGTATCATCCCGGTACGCTGAATCCCGAAAGCGGCCCGGACTTCCTCCAGGCGGTTCTGTCCTTCGGGCCCGGGAAACGCCTGCGCGGCGACGTGGAAATCCATGTCCGACCCGCCGACTGGCAGCGGCACGGCCATACCCGGGACCCGCGGTACAACGACGTAGTGCTTCACGTCGTCATGTGGCACGACGAGAAGAATCCGGTCGTCCGGAAGGAGAACGGACAATACGTCCCCACGCTGGTGTTGTCCGAGCACTTTCAGCACGGCCTGGACCGGATACGCAGACAGCACCGGCAGAGACTGGAGGTTCCGGCGCCGGCAGACTACCCCTGCCAAAGCCTGATGAAGCGGCTGTCCGTCGAGCGCGTACATGCCATGCTCGACCGCAAGGGATCCGACAGATTCCGGCAGAAAGCCGCGGCCATAACGCGCAGGATGAAACAGGTTTCGGCGGAACAGGCACTTTATGAATTTGTCATGAGGGCCGCGGGTTACGTCAAAAACTCCGATGCCTGCCAGACGCTTGCCCGCCGACTGCCGCTGGCGACGATACGCGTTGTGGTCGGCACGGGCGGCGGTCATCGCATCGTCGATCTGCAGGCCCTGCTGTTCGGGGTGGCCGGACTGTTGCCCTCCCAGCGGCTCGCATACAGCGGGGATCTCCCGAAGGACCCTTACGTCAGTGAATTGGAAACACGCTGGGAAACCTTCAGAAGGTCCGTCCCCGTCCGGTCCATGCAGGAACATGACTGGTTGTTTTTCAGGTTGAGACCGCTTAACTTTCCTACGGTCCGGCTTGCCGCCATGAGTTACTTTATCGCGGCGGGTCTGCGGGATGGATTGGACACGATTATAACCGGGCCCATGAGCTCAGGCGCCGAACAGGGACCAGCGGCGTTGCTGCGGCGGACTTCGCGTCAGTTTGAAGAAATGACCAGACCGCTGCCCGGTGACTACTGGTTGAAGCATACCGTCTTCGGGGAACCGTCGCGCACGGCCCGCACGGCCCTGATCGGCCGTGACCGCCTGCAGGGCATGATGGTCGACGTGGTCCTTCCGTTCATCTACGCCCTTGCCCACCGGGACAGCCGATCGGACCGGATGCGGCTCGTTCGGGAAATGTACGCCGGATTCGGCAGACAGGCCAGCAACAGCGTGATCCAGTCTATGACGAACCTGCTTTTTCACGATACACCGGAGAAGAAGGCAACCATCGACCGGGCCATCCTGCAACAAGGCATGCTGCAGATAGACCGGGAGACCTGCCGGATAAAGGCCTGCGGCGAATGCGTGATGAACGGCTCTTACACCAGACGCGGAGTTAAATGAACCAGGCGAACCCGGACGGCGTTGCGTGCGCGACGGAATTCAAAGGCCATGAAATCAGGGTATTCAGCACCTGGACCCAGGACGCACGGCTGTATGTAGACGGCGTCTGCAGAGACCGGAGCATCCGGCGCGTGTCCCTGCGAAAGACGCGCATATTGAGTACGAATCTGCAGATCGGCGCCGACGTGCATCGCGTGGAAGTATTTGCAAAAGCGTTGTTGAGCATTAGATTGCAGTTGCGAATAGACGGAAGGCAGGTGGCCGGAGAGGTTTTCTAGGCCGCGACGGACGATCCGGACTGAGGGCAGGCAAGAGCCCAGGCGTATAGACAGCGAACACCAGCGCGCAGGAGGAGATGATGCCGGAAACGCAGTGGATGACCTTACTGGAAACCGCGGATATCATGAAAAGGTTGCCCATCCAGGTCACGAGAATGTGCGAAGACGGTAAACTGGAGTACTACATGGAGGACGGCAGGTATTTCGTATCCAGGGAATCCATTGATCTGTTCATGCATCCCGGGACCGGTGGCGCGGCGGCGCCGAATACGGACACCAACGGCACACCGCGCCGGGAGTACGGCCGGGCGCCGGACGATTTCGAGTCTTCATCGACATCTGCCGCCGAATCGGAAACCGTAAACGGACGGGATGGGACGGACGCCGACGGAGATGTAGAAACCGGAAATACCGTGGAAGAAGCGCCCGGGGCCGACGACGAAAACGTGGAAGCACGGGAAGACGAGGAAACGCCGGAGGTCGCGAACGAGCCCGTGGTCGCAATAGCGCGGGAAGACGAGGAAACGCCGGAGGTCGCGAACGAGTCCGCAACCGCGGAGGCGCGGGAGGACGAGGAAACGCCGGAGATCACAAACGATCCCGTGGACGTAGAGGCGCGGGAGGACGAGGTGCCAACGCAGGCTGCCGCACATCACCAGGGCGGCGGTCAGACGGAGCCGGCCGACGACGCGGCACAGACCGACGAAACACCGCTTCGCCACGGCGTCGGTGCCGAGTCACCGATACAAGAAATGTATCAGGCGGCCTCCCAGGAAATGGATCAGGCGGCCTCCACCGTGAATCCCGATGATCCAAATGATCCCAATGTGAGGGCGGTGGAAATCCTCGCGGAACTGCGCGCCGCCATTGCACGGCACGCCATGGAGCACAAGGCGTTTTGCGATGAGATCGCCGGCCTGGCGGACGCCCTTGAAAGCACGCTTTCGCAGGACGGAGACAAGACGAGCGAACTGACCAGGGAAATATCCAGTCTTCTGGCACGGTACACCCGGCGCTAGCGGCCGATCAGCCGCAGGAAATGGCCAGGTTTTCGAGGGCCTTCCGCAGCGCTTCCCGGTGCGCCGCGTCCCGTCGCAGGGGATTGTCGGGCAGTACATAATCCGTGGGGTACCATCCGCGCATCTTTTTCACCATGGCCGCGCTGTGCTTGTAGGCCGGCACAGGCGGCTGGAACGCGACCCGCCCCAGGAATTCCATCCTGCACCCCAGGTCGAGGTAACGCGCAAGGTCGCCGTCCCGCGAAGCGTCCGCGAGTTCCCGGAACTTGTCGGGCATGAAGGTCGCGATACCCAGCAGCGCGTCGCTTCCATTGAAGATCATGGAGGCGAAATCGTAGTCGTTCCCCGTATACAGCTTCTTTCCGATTCGATGGACCTTCCGCAGCAGCACCCATTCCATAGACGGGTCGAGGGACGAGTGTTTCGCGCCCGCCCACTTGTCCCCGGCCAGGATTTCGACCAGTGCGTCATCCGGAAACATCCAGCCGTTAGGCGCGAACACCGGGCTGAGTTCGAAGGCCTTCAGTCCGCCTCGCGAGGCTTCGGCCAGTCCCTCGTAGACGCGAACTACGGTGGCGGCGTCCGCGTCTTTCAGGCGCTCTGTCTGAAAGATGATCGGACTGGCGCCGTATTGCTGTTCCAGTTGCTCGATTTTGTCCCGGTACGCGCGGACGATGTCCTCAATGCCGTCGCCGCTGATTTCGTCCTCGACATACACGCCGGCCGTAAAGGTCCGCCCGTCCATCACTTCCCGGGCGATTTCCAGTCCCCTGACCTGTTGATCCAGCGTGCAGTAATTGATCTGGTACGTGTCCATAAGCACCGCGGGCTCTATTCCGTACCCCGCGGTTCTCTCCAGGTCCCGGGCGAAGACTTCGAAATCTATCTCGCCCGCTTCATCGACCGGTACGGACAGGGCCGCGATGATATGGGGAGTGCGGCCGGGTCCCCTGGGCAAATTCAGTGCTTCTTCCATTAATGCAGTTCCTCCATGTAACAGGATTCGCGGCTTCCGCCGTCATCTGTGTTTCCCCACGCCGACCCGGTCACAGAAGGATGACAGGCGACAGCGGCTGCAGAAGGGCGAAACGGGCTTGCACAGGTTCTGTCCATACATGACAAGCAGATCATTATACCGGATCCAGTATTCCGATGGCAACTTCTCTCTTAATGCGAATTCCGACTTGTCCGGGTTTTTGGTGACGATATATC
>JAJECR010000244.1 GCA_022821935.1 Candidatus Latescibacterota bacterium | reverse complement strand
TCGGCGTCCGTGATCTCCGTCCCGTCCGTGAACGCCCTCCCCTCACCCGTGTTCAGGTTCATAAGGACCACGTGGGACTGCCCACTTTCCCGGTCGGTCCAGGATACACGGTACCGGCCGGTTCCTTTATCCCAGTAGTGCGTGCGAAACCCGAAGAACGAAAACCGTAGATACCTGGTGTCATGCCAGCTTTCCCAGCCGCCCAGAGCTTCCATCACCTCTTCCGCGATGACCCGGGCCTGCTCCTGGCTGGCGTCCGCTGAGCCCGGGTCAGCGTCCGCTGAGCCCGGGTCAGATTCAGGACCGGCACAGCCGGGCGCCAGGAAGAGGACCAGAGAAACCAGCAGCAACGCCAGACGCCGCGGCAAAACCCGCAGTGATTTCACGATAGGGTAACCCATGCCTGTTTCTCCTCTGAATCCGTAATGGCGTCGGCGACCTGCTGCACGCAGTATCCTTCGTGGAAACTAGGATTGGCTTCCCCGCCGGACCGGATCGCGTCGACGAAGTGTCGCTGTGGAGACAGCGCGTCCTGCCGGGCGGGCACGGGCAGCGGCTGCAGGCTGCTTCGCAGACCCTGTCCGCCTTTCAGACTGGCCTGCATGGTGTCGCGGACGAACTGGAACTGCAGTGCGCCGTTACTGCCATGGACGTCGATATGTATATAGTCCGTGTACAGCGCGCAACGGCTCACGTGGAATACGGCCTGGATCCCGTCCTGCATCTGGGATACAACGGCGCAGGCGTCTTCGAGTTCGGATTCCCGCATGGCGGAAGAATCGGGCGCGGGACGTTCCGGGATGAGCGTGTGCATCAGGGAACAGACCCGCTCGAATTCTCCGACCCACCAGCGCGTCATGTCGATCAGGTGCACGCCGAGGTCGCCCATGGCGCCGAGCCCCGCCTCCACGCGCCGTTCCCGCCAGCTGTGTTCCTTCCGGGGGCTTGCCCGGTAACCCATCATATAGCGCGCGTTCAGATGATAAACCCTGCCGATGTATCCCTCGTCGAGTAGGGATTTCATGCGGTAGGCCGGACCGTTGAACCGCCAGCCGAAATTGGTCATGTGCACCATGCCGCTCCGGCGGGCGCTTTCGAGCATGTCCCCGGCTTCTTCGGTGTTCAGTCCCAGCGGCTTCTCGCACAGGACGTGTTTCCCGGCTTCCAGGGCCTCGATGGCCATCTGTTTGTGCAGGTGCACGGGCGTGCAGATGCTGACGGCATCGATGTCCTCGCGGTCCAGCACCTCGCGGTAGTCCGTGTGCGTTTCGGCAATCCCATAGTCTTTGGCCACGCGCTGCGCGGTTGCCGCGGTCCTGCTGCAAATGGTCTCGACTACCACGCCGGGACAGGCCTGGTAGCCGCGAACGTGGTATTGACCGAAACCCAGGCCGATAACGCCCACGCGCAACAGGTCGGATGCCATGTATGCTTCCTTTGCGTTCTAACCCTACTCAGATGTGACAAATCGCCACTGAATCCTACGGGCGGACCGGTTTCTTGTCAAGCACATTGGGGGGCGGACCCGGCCCGGATGCGCTACTGTTCGGCCCTTTCGGCGACGACCACCAACTGGTTCGTATCCCAGTCGTAGGGCCTGAAGTCGAGTCCACCGTGTACCTCCCTTACCGTCATGCCCGCGGCGGCCAGGAACAGGTCCAGTTCGGTCACCGTGTAGACCCGGATGGAAGAAATGTACTCCCGCTTTTCGGCGCCTTCGATTACGGTGGTTCTTGTGTGAACCCGGTTCGCGACCGGGTCGAAGTCGCGCTCTTCGAGGACAATACGGTCGTCCCGGCGATGGACCTCCCGGGCGGCAAACCGCCGGACCAGGTAATCCCGGTTGACCAGTTGACACACGAACCGGCCGCCGGGGCGCAGCGCCTCCGAGACAGATTTCAGGACCTGGAAATCCTCGTCTTCCTCCTCGAAATACCCCATCGTATTGAACAGACTGACGACCCAGTCGAATCCCCCGGCAAAGGGCAGTTCGCGCATATCGCCCCGGACCCAGGTCCCCCCGGGGTCCTGTTCACAGGCATGCTTCAGCAGCGACGGGGACAGATCGTATCCCACGACCCGGTAACCGCGTCTTCTCAGCGGCGTGCCGACGCGCCCGTAGCCGCAACCGAGGTCCAGTACCCCGCTCCCGTCCGGAGGCCCCATCAGGCGCGCGAGGCCGTCCACCTCCAGGTCCGTATCCTCGTGGTGATCGAAATGGTAGTAATCTTCGCCGAAGTAGTCGATGTACCAGGGGTTTTTCATGATGATCATCCCGGCGGCGGCCGTTGCCGCATCGTTGGACACCTGGCTGAAATCCACAGCCGACCGCCTCAGATTAACCCCCGCCGCCACGTATTACAAGCGTCTTTTCCGAGATTCTCCGGCTGCCGTTAAAATACCTTGATTTCTAAACACGCGTATAGCAACTTCCGGTAGCCGTACCGACGCACGACAGACCGGTCCAACGACCCGCGACAACCTGATCCGCCGACCCGCGAAATCCAGTCGTATTCCCATGGCCAGAACGACCATCCAGATCAAAGGCGCCCGCGTTCACAACCTGAAGAACGTCAGCCTCGACCTGCCGAAGGACGCGTTGATCTGCTTCACCGGGGTATCCGGTTCCGGCAAGTCCTCGCTGGCCTTCGATACCCTCTACGCGGAGGGTCAGCGGCGCTACGTCGAATCCCTTTCCGCCTACGCGCGGCAGTTCCTCGGCCAGATGCAGAAACCCGACGTAGACCGGATCACCGGGCTGGCGCCCGCAATTTCCATCGAACAGAAGGCTTCCGGACTGAACCCGAGATCCACGGTCGGGACGATTACCGAAATCTACGACTTCCTGCGCGTGCTCTACGCCCGCGTGGGAACGCCTCACTGTACGAAATGCGGAGCCGAGATCGGGGCGCAGACCCTCGAACAGATCGTCGCGCGCATTCTGGCGCTGCCCTCGGGAACCAGGCTGCACGTCCTGGCGCCGGTGATCCAGGGCCGCCGCGGGGAATACCGAGACCTCTTCGAGGACCTGCGCCGGCAAGGTTATCTGCGCGCAAGGGTGAACGGCGAGGTCGTCAACCTCTCCGAAGATCCCGATCTCGACCGCAACATGCGGCATACGATCGAGGTGGTGACGGACCGGCTCATTTTGCGGGAGAATATACGCACCCGGCTGGTCGAAGCCGTGGAAGGCGCGCTGCACCTGGGCCAGGGCACCATGATGATTCAATTGGAGGAAGACGGCCGCACGTCCGACCTGCTCTTCAGCACGCGGTACGCCTGCACCAGGTGCGATCTGAGTTACGAAGAGCCCGCGCCGCAATTGTTCTCCTTCAACAGTCCCCAGGGCATGTGCCCGAACTGCCACGGGCTGGGCACCATGATGCGGATCGAGCCGCGGCTCATCATACCCGATCCGACGAAGTCCATCAACGAAGGGGCGATCGAGCCCCTCGGCACGATCACCAACCTGTGGAAACGGCACTTCTACGAAGGGATCTCCGATTACGTGGGGTTCAGCCTGGACACCCCCTGGAATCAGCTGACCGAGGAAGCGCGCCGCGTCGTGCTGTACGGGCTGGGCTACAAGCGCATTTCCTTCACCTTCCGGAACGGGAAGGGCGGTGAATGGACGCACAAGGACCGGTTCAACGGGGTCGTAAACGACCTGGAGAAACGCTACCATACACTCAAGTCCCAGCGGCACAAGTCAGAGATCGAAAGATACATGGCCATCGGAGAGTGCGACCACTGTCAGGGCGAGCGCCTCAGGCCGGAAGCGCTTTCCGTCACCCTCGGCGGTCTCTCCATCGCCGCGCTGTGCCGGATGTCCATAACGGATGTTCGCGCGTTCTTCCGGAAGCTGTCCCTGTCGGACGCCGAACGCCAGATCGCCGACGAGGCGCTCAAGGAGATCGTCGCCCGGCTGGACTTCCTGCTCAACGTGGGGCTCGAATACCTGACGCTGGAACGCACGGCGCCGACGCTCTCCGGCGGGGAGGCGCAGCGCATACGTCTCGCGAGCCAGATCGGCCGCGGACTCGTCGGGGTCATGTACGTGCTCGACGAACCGAGCATCGGCCTGCATCCCCGGGACAACCGGCGGCTGCTGGATACCCTGGGCCAGCTGCGGGACCAGGGCAATACCGTCATCATCGTGGAACATGATGAAGAGACCATGTGGGCGTCCGACCACATAGTGGATTTCGGTCCCGGCGCCGGTATCAATGGCGGGGAGATCGTGGCCGAAGGCAACCCCGGCGTCGTAGCCGCGACCAGCGGTTCATTGACCGGCCAGTACCTGAACGGGAAGAGGACGATCCCCGTACCTTCCTCCCGCCGCGGCGTGAACGAAAGGTGGCTGACGATCCTGGGCGCCCGGCAGAACAACCTCAAGAACCTGGACGTCCGAATCCCGGTCGGACTCTTTACCTGCGTAACCGGCGTGTCGGGTTCCGGCAAGAGCTCGCTGATCAACGACATCCTGTACGCGGCCCTGGCCCGCTCGCTGAATAAAGCCGGCACGGACCCGGGCACGTATGACGGCCTCAAGGGTGCAGGACATCTGGACAAGGTCATCAACATCGACCAGGCGCCCATCGGCCGCACGCCGAGATCCAATCCGGCGACCTATACGAAGGTCTTCGACGCGATTCGGTCGCTCTTCGCCGAGACGCCCGAGGCCAGGGTGCGCGGCTACAAGCCGGGCCGTTTCAGCTTCAACGTACGCGGCGGCCGGTGCGAAGCCTGTGAGGGCAATGGCGCCACGCGGGTGGAAATGGATTTCCTGGCCGATATGTGGGTCTCCTGTACCGTATGCGAAGGCAAGCGGTTCGACCGGGAGACCCTGGAGGTGAAATACAAGGGGCATACCATCGCGGACGTCCTCGACCTGGACGTGCAGGAAGCGCTGGAACTCTTCGAACATGTCCCGTCCATCGCCCGGGTGCTGAGGACCCTCTACGAGGTGGGGCTGGGGTATATCAAGCTGGGCCAACCCGCGCCCACGCTGTCGGGTGGCGAGGCGCAGCGCATCAAGCTGGGGCGGGAACTGTGCAAGCGCAGCACGGGGCGGACCCTGTACGTGCTGGACGAACCGACGACTGGGCTGCACTTCGAAGACATCACCCATCTGCTCGCCGTGCTGAACGCCTTCGTGGACAAGGGCAACACCGTCGTCGTCATCGAGCACAACATCGACGTGATCAAGACGGCCGACTGGATCATCGACCTGGGGCCAGAAGGCGGAGAAGCGGGGGGGCGTGTCATCGCGGAAGGGACGCCGGAGACGGTAGCGGGCGTCGCCGGGTCGTCCACGGGGCAGATCCTGGGGAAGGCGCTGCGGCCCAAGGCGCTCCAGACGCCTCTTGAGCCGGCGGAAAGGGTGGCTTCGGGAGACGGGCACATCCGGGAGATCACCGTGCGGGGCGCGCGGGAACACAACCTGAACGATCTGTCCGTGGCCATCCCCCGGGACCGGATGACCGTGTTCACGGGCGTATCCGGCTCCGGCAAGACCTCCCTGGCCCTCGACACGATCTACGCGGAAGGCCAAAGACGGTACGTGGAATCGCTTTCCGCCTATGCGCGCCAGTTTCTCCAGCAGATGCAGAAGCCGAAGGTGGACCACATCGTCGGCCTGTCCCCGGCCATATCCATCGAACAGAAGTCCCCGGGCCGGAACCCCCGCTCCACGGTCGGCACCATAACGGAGATCTACGAGTACCTGCGTGCCCTCTATGCCCTGGCCGGCGTGCCCCACTGCCCGGCCTGCCGCGTCCCCATCGGCGCGCAGACGCCCAGCCAGATCGTGGACCGTATCATGAAACTGCCGGAGCGGACCCGCGTTACCCTGCACGCGCCGCTGGAGCCCGACGGCGCCGAGGGGTACGACGCCCTCCTGGACCGGGCCCGGCGCAACGGTTTCATCCGCGTGCGCATCGACGGCGTACTGCACCGGCTCGAAGAGGATATACAGATCGACCGGCGCCGGCGCCACGAACTGTGTGTGGTGGTGGACCGGATCGTGATGCAGGGGGACGTGCGGCAGCGCCTGGCCGATTCGGTGGAGACGGCCCTGGAGTTATCGGGGGGACTGATGATCGCCGAGGTGCAGGAACCGGATACGGCCGGCGCCCGCGATATCCGCTTCAGCCGGTACTACTCCTGCCCGTCCTGCGGCGCCAGCTATGAAGAACCTACCCTCCAGAGCTTCTCCTTCAACCACCGTTCGGGCATGTGCCCCGAATGCGAGGGCCTCGGAACCCAGCCCGGCATCGACCTCGACTTGTTGATTCCCGATCGTTCGAAGTCCATTCGCGAAGCCGCGCAGGCGATCTGGGGTGAAGGCGCGGTGGGAGAGCGGTCCATGCTCGATCTGCTGGAACAGGTCGCATACGCAAAGGGATTTACCCTTGAAACGCCGGTTGAAGCGCTGTCGCCGGATCAGCTACAGTTGTTCCTCTACGGCAGCGATCAGTGGATCGACGACCAGCGGGTACCCGGCCTGTCCTTCCAGTTCCGGGGCATATTCCCGACAGTCGAGCTGGTCGCCCGGTACGCGAACCGGTTCCCGGAACTGGCCCGCCTGCTGCAGCCGACGCCCTGTTCGGCCTGCGGCGGCGGCCGACTCCGGCCCGAGAGCCTCTCCGTGCTGATCGACGGCGTATCCATCGCCGGGCTCTGCGCCATGTCCGTCGACCGCGCCGCGGCCTTCATCGACGGACTGGATCTGTCCGAATCTCAGCGGGAAGTCGTGGGCGAGGTGATGACGGAGATCCGCAACCGCATGCGCTTTCTGCTGGACGTGGGACTGGAATACCTGACCCTCGACCGCCGCGCGCCCACGCTTTCGGGCGGCGAGGCGCAGCGGATCCGCCTGGCCAGCCAGATCGGATCGGGGCTGACCGGCGTGCTCTACGTGCTGGACGAACCCACGATCGGACTCCATCCGAGGGACAACCTCAGGCTGATCGAGGCCCTGGTAAACCTGCGTGATCTCGGCAACACCCTCATCATGGTCGAACACGACCGCGATACGCTGGAGCATGCCGACAACCTGGTGGACTTCGGGCCGGGAGCCGGCACGTACGGGGGCCGGATCGTGGGCAAGGGGTCGCCGGCCGCGCTCAAGGAACACGCGGATTCGCTGACCGGACGCTACCTCAGCAACCGGATGTCTATCGAAGTGCCGCGGGAACGCCGCAAGCCAGGGCGGAACAGGCTGCGCATCGTGGGGGCCCGCCAGAACAACCTGAAGAACATCGACGTGACGCTGCCCCTCGGCCTCTTCATTTGCGTTACGGGGGTGTCCGGTTCGGGGAAGAGTTCCCTCGTCAACGACATCCTGTATCCCGTGCTGGCCTCCACGCTGCACCGCGCCCAGGTAAATCCCGGACCCCACGACGAGATCAAGGGGCTACGGTTCGTGGACAAGGTCATCAATATCGACCAGACGCCCATCGGCCATTCCCCCCGGTCGGACCCTTCCACCTACGTCGGGCTCTTCGCGCCGATCCGCTCGCTCTTCGCCCAGACCGTGGAGGCGCGGATGCGGGGCTACGAACCCCGCCGGTTCAGTTTCAACGTGCCCGCGGGCCGCTGCGAAGCCTGCCAGGGGCTGGGCGTGCGCAAGATCGAGATGCACTTTCTAGCGGACGTGTGGATGACCTGCGAGGTTTGCGACGGGAAGCGCTACATGAAGGAAACGCTGGAGGTGACCTACAAGGGTAAGACCATCGCCGACACGCTGGAGATGACCGTTGCCGAGGCCCTCGAGCACTTCGAGAACGTGCCCCGCATCCGGCGCATGCTCCAGACGCTGTACGACGTGGGACTCGACTATATCAAGCTCGGCCAGTCGGCCGTCACACTGTCGGGGGGCGAGGCGCAGCGCGTCAAACTGGCGAAGGAACTCTCCCGGCCGGGTACCGGCAAGACCATCTACCTGCTGGACGAGCCGACCACGGGACTGCACTTCGACGACATCCGCAAGCTGCTGGACGTCCTCAACCGGCTGGTGGACAAGGGGAATACGGTACTGGTGATCGAGCACAACCTCGACATCATCAAGACGGCCGACTGGATCGTGGATCTCGGCCCGGAAGGCGGCGACCAGGGCGGTCACGTCGTCGCGGCAGGCACACCCGAAAAAATCGCCGCTTCACTTTCCCACACCGGAAAGATCCTCGCCCGGGAACTGGCGGTAGTCGGTTAAGCGCCTTTACGCCAGGCCCGGCCCAATAACTCCCAGATCCGCTCAATCCGCAGCGACGATTCCGTCTCGCCCCGGCAACTGTACCAGCACCTGTTGCAGTCGATCTTCCGTGATACCGGCTTGTAATCGGCGTATCCGGACTGTACCGGCAGTTCCGCGCAGGGCTTTACGTCTCCGTCGGGCGTCAACTGCACCAGCCACTTGCCCGCCGCCGTGCAGGACCCTGGGAGGGCATCGCGGAAGTAGGCGGGAATGCGGCGTAGGTACCAGGCGGAATTGACGATGTTCCCCAACCGGGACTTCTGGTAGACCAGGTCCTCGATCACGGATTCCAGTCGTTCGGCGTGGCCGGGATCCACCAGGTGGGTTTCGTTCCCGTTCTTGTAGTCGCTGTAGCAACTGTAGGAAACCTTCGCGCCCATGGACCGCGCCAGGTGCGCGATGGGGACGACGTGGTCCAGGTTGTCGCGCATGACCACGGTGTTGAAGATCACGTTGATCCCCCGGGCCGTCAGCTGGGGCACAAGCGTGGAGATATGCTCGTACAGTCCCTCGATTCCCCGTTCCTCGTCGTGTTCCCGGCCGATATAGTTCAACGATATGGAGATGTGGTCCATGCCGGCTTCCCACAGGGCCGTGGCCTTTTCCACGGTCAGGAGGGAACCGTGGGTGACCATGCCGACGTAGACGAATCCCAGGGATTCCTTGATGCGTCTGACTGCTTCGGGCAGTTGTTTGTTGATCGTGGGTTCCCCTCCGGTCAGCGTGACCGTCATCGGGTCCAACTTCCTGATCGCATCCACGTAGTCGTAGTCGCCCAGCTTGCCCGATCGTTTCACCTTCCAGTAATCACAGAAATCGCAGGTAGCGTTGCAGAGGTAGGTCACCTCCATGTTCACCGCCATCGGGCCGCCTCTCAGCCGCACCCGTAGATACTTGAGCACGCCCCGGAGCTTCCTCACCAGGGACATGGGCCGCAACAACGCCCGGTCGTACCCGAGATAGCCGGCATCGGGCTGTAATATGGGCGGCGCGGGAGCCGGCGGGTAACTTTCCGCCGGCGGAGCGACCTGGATTTGTTCGGACATGGACTGCTACTCCTTCATCGCCGTGCCTCAGGCGGCGGCGACAAAATCGGTGCCGTCTATTTCGCCTTCGACCGTATGACCCGTGAGACGCAGCATGGCGGGGAACAGGTCCACGGTGCGCACGTAGTCCACCGGGATCTCCGAATTCATGAACAACGGGACCTGCATGTGGTCGCGATGGAGCGAACCATGGGACGCCCTGTGTTCGGGATGCTCGTGGCGGATTCTCAGATCGTATCCCTTGCGGGCGCTGACGATAACGTCACCAGACCGTGATGATCCGATGACCTTCAGGAGCTGGTATGGCGCATCCGGATAGTCCGTGTCGAACGTGGCGGTCAGCGCCTCCTCCTGGGACATCTCGACCGGCATGTCGCCGTAGCCGAAGGGATCCTTGCCCTCGTGCACCCGGTAGGACAGGCCATTCCGCGTCTCCTGTATCTCGGCCATGCCCCGGCGCCCCCATACGACAA
>JAJECR010000077.1 GCA_022821935.1 Candidatus Latescibacterota bacterium | reverse complement strand
TGCTGGAGGCTAAGCGGGCGACTTCCGCGATCGAGGTGGACGGCCATCTGGATGAGATCGAATGGCAGCAGGCGGATGTCGCCGGCGATTTCTTCCAGCTCGAGCCGGTAGAAGGCGCCCCGGCGACTCATCCAACCGAAGTCCGCGTGCTTTACGACGACAAGAACCTTTATATAGGTTTTGTCTGCTTCGATCCCAATCCGGAGCAGATCATGGCCCCGGACATGCAACGGGACACCCGGATGAGTTTCTCCAACGACATGGTAACGGTCGTTATCGCATCCCTCGACCAATACCGCGAAGCCTTCGAATTCCAGACCAATCCCAACGGCGCCCGGGCCGACTCCTTCGTCAGTTCCGAAGGCAATAACTCGGATCGTGACTGGAACGGGTTGTGGAATGCGGCGAGCCAGGTGTACGATTACGGCTGGTCGGCCGAATACGTGATCCCCTTCCATACGCTGCGGTTTCCCAGGCGCCAGAATCAGATGTGGGGCATAAACTTCGGACGTCGTATCCAGCGCAGCAGGGAGGAATCTTTCTGGGTTCCCCTGAGCCTCAGGGACGGCGACCAGGCGCTATATCGCTTCGGCAAGGGCGGCCGCCTGACGGCCCTTTCGAATATCACGCCGGGCGGCCGAGTACAGGCCACTCCCTTCACCGTGCTTGGCGCCCAGTCTTCCCGGTTTACCGAATCCGCCCCGACGCCCGCCCGTCCGATCGCCGTGACGGAACTGGACAACGGCATGCAGCGGAGCCTGGGCGGCGACCTCAAGGTCAGCGTTACGTCCGGGATGACGCTGAACGCCACGGTTAACCCGGATTTCGCCCAGGTGGAAGCGGACGACGAGGTCGTGAACCTTTCCCGGTTCGAATTCCAGTTTACTGAAAAGCGCCCGTTCTTCCTGGAACGCAGCGATATCTTCACCCTTAACCAGCGGCCGCAGCGACGTGGGCCGATGCGCAGAGGCGGCGACTTGACGCCCCAGCTTTTCTTCAGCCGCCGCGTGGGACGACAGTTGCCGGATGGACAGTCCGTCCCCATCGACCTCGGCATGCGCCTTACGGGCAAGGTCGGACGCACGACGGTTGGATTTTTGAACGTTCAGTCCCGGGAGACCGAGTACGAAGACGACGGGGAACAGAAGACGGAACCGCTGACCAACTGGCAGGCCCTGCGTGTCTTGAGGGACTTCGGGTCGCGGTCGAGCGTGGGCATGATGGCCACCTTCAAGGAGCCGAATCCCCGGTTCGACGACCGGATCGGGATCGCCATACCCCGGTACGCGGAATCCGACTACAACCGGGTGTTGGGGTTCGACCTGAACCTGGCTTCGCAGCGGACCAATCACCGGGGACAGATCACTTTCGCCAAGAGCTGGACCGATACGCTGAGCACCAGCAACCAGGACTGGACCTTCCGGATCATCGAGCGGTGGCAGAACCGGTGGCTCATGTACGGGATTTCCTACCTGGACATCGGCGAGGACTTCATCGCCCAGTCCGGCCTGGTCCGGGACGAAGGCCTGCAGCGGTTGGGGGGCGGCTTAACGGTCAACAAATTCCTCCGCCGGTATGGCATACGGCGGATCAGCGCGGGATTCAGAAGTAACTACGTGACCCGGAAGAACACGGGTTTCTCCGATGCCGACTCCTGGTCCTTCCAGCCCAATGTCTTCCTGGAACTGGAAAGGGGGCTGTGGATTTCCGCGTCATACAACATGAACTTCGATACCCTCAGCAAGACGACGCGCATCGCCGGCGTACATTTCACCGAAGGGTCCTATACCTTCAACCAGGGCAGTTTTTTCCTCTTTACCGACAGCGGCCGGAAAGTCTCACTCCGGGGCAGTGCCCAGTTCGGTCGATTCTACGGCGCCGACCTCCTCAGTCTTTCGAGCGAACTGTCCATCAAGCCGAACCCCCGATTCGCGCTGGAACCGGGCCTTACCCGCAGCCAGGTCGACCGGGGCAACCGCCTGGGGCTGGAGGCCGACGAATACGACCATCGCACGCAACTCATACCGAGTGTCCGGTTGAGTTACGCCTTTACGCCGAACCTGTCGTTCTCCTCCTTCATCCAGTTAAATGCGGACAGGCAGCGGGAGATAGATGACTTCCACCTGAACACCGTGACCATGAATCTACTTCTCGCCTACAGGTCGCCCTTCGGCCATTCCTTCTTCCTGGCCTTCAACCAGTTCCGCGACGACGACCTCGATACCGACGGCACTTTCGGGGTTTACGACCGGACGCCACTCAGGTTGCGGGACCAGCAGATCGTCGCCAAGGTATCCTACCTGCTGAATCTGTAGCCTGCTTCATCGATCTTGTATATATTCCGGGATACATGAATATGAACCTGCAGAAACAAATAGCGGTGATGTGCGCACTGTCGATCTGCCTGATCCTCGTCTCGGTTACCGAGGCGGCGGCTCAGGATCGGAGCAACTCAGGCTGGTACGTTTCCGGCGGCCTGGGCGGCAACCTCGTGTACGGCCTGGATCAGGTGGGCTCTAACACGGAAACCACCTGCTACCCCACCAGTGCCTGCTTCGATCTGGTTATACGCGATATACCCGGTTACCGCTGGCGTTACGATCCGTCTACCGACCGGGGTATCGGTTTCGACGCAGCCGTCGGGCGGGTGTTTGACCGTACCCGCCTCGAAGTTTCATTCGCGCACAGGAGAAACAAAGTCGACCAGGGGCCGCCGCTTGAGATAACCTACCTCGACGGCTCGTCCGCGGGAGCCAGTTCTTACCTTGGACTGGGGCTGGTGCAGGCTGCCGCCACAAACTTTTTCGAAGACCTGGTTACGCGAACGGTTTCGTTGAACGCCTACTACGATCTGCCCTTCGGGCCGCAGAGAATCACGCCCTACGTGGGGGTGGGGACCGGCGTCGCCTTCGTCGAACTGACCCGGATCTTCTTTTCGATCGAATACAGCGACCCATCGGGATCGGGTACAGTCTTCGATCCACCTCTGTCGTTCTACAACAGCAAGCAGGATACCAGGCTGTCGGACACGGTCTTCGCGGGGCACGTATACGCTGGAGCCGACTACAGTCTGGGCGACCGGACCGCCGTCGGCCTGAAGATGGCCTACTCCCGGGTGGACGACGTCGAACATATCGGCACCTACGAGTATCATCCCTATTTTGAAACGGATCCTACTCTCACAAACAAGAACACGTTCAGCGCCACGAACCAGTGGTCCGTGACATTGAACGTGCGTGTCCTGTTTGGTAACTGAAGTGGGATAAAGGGCCTTTGACCGGCACAATTTCCGAGCGGCATTCCGCCGAATGGCCGCGTACGCTTACGCGCGTGCCCCCAACGCGCGCTGAACCGCATTGGATGCATGACCCTCGAAACGTTAAACGCAGCGCTGAAAAACTCCGCTGGCCGCAAACTCGCGCTGGTGGGCATCCCCGACGACGCCAATTCCACTTTCCTCCGCGGCGCGGCCGAAGCGCCACCGAAGATCCGCGAACAGCTTTTCTCCGATGCCTTCAACCTGTGGACGGAGACGGGCGTCGACCTCGGCGGAGACGTTTTCTTCGACGCGGGCGACCTGAATCTCGGCGAGACATCCGATACGTGGTCCGCGATCCAGGGCGCGGTCGAAGCCGTGCTCGATCACGGGCTCCTACCCATCTGCCTCGGCGGTGACCACGCCATCACCTATCCGGTCGTGAAGGGATTCCGACGCAGGTACGACGCGCTCAACATCCTCCATATCGACGCCCACCCGGACCTCTACGACAACTTCGGGAACAACCCCCGCTCGCACGCGTCTCCCTTCGCGCGGATCATGGAGAACCGCCTGGCGGACCGGCTTGTCCAGGTGGGTATCCGCACGGCGACGGGCCATCAGCGGGAGCAGGCGAAACGGTTTGGGGTAGAGATGATCGAGATGCGGGAGGTGACCGGGGATCTCCGCCTGGCATTCGATTCGCCCGTCTACGTTTCGGTGGACGTCGACGGGCTGGACCCGGCGTACGCGCCGGGCGTCTCTCATCCCGAACCCGGCGGCCTTTCCCCGCGGCAGGTGATCGACATGATACAGGGTTTGGAAGGCAGGCTCGTCGGAGCGGATGTCGTCGAGGTCAACCCGCGAAGGGATTTCCACAATCTGACCGCAGTTGCCGCGGCAAAGATTGTGAAGGAAATCGCCGCCAGGATGCTGCAGGCATAGGTGCCCACAAACAAAAACACGTTCAGCGCCACGAATCATCTTTCCGCGACACTGAACGTGCATTTCCTGCCCGGCGATTGACGCGGCACCAGGAGCCGGCGTCAAGACGAGCGAAGGACCACATTGGATTCCGCCGAATCCCCTCCGAAGATCCTCGAGCAACTCTTCTCTGACGCCTTCAAACTGAGTCAACTATCAGATCGTCCATTCGAGAGCAACCGCCAACTCAAAATCCACAAAGAACCATAAAGGATCCCCTCAGCAAGACGTTGCAACAACCCACGGACCGGATCCAATTCAGGCATTAAGGCCAAGCCATACAGTCCGATAAAGGTTGCTGCCAAGACGAGCCAACCGATGCGTTTGCCCTGCGAAAGCGTTTCATTAAATGACAGCAGAATCAAACCTGACGTGGTCATGAGAAGAGTAATCACGCTAACGGCATTGTGGATATTCTGCGAAAGGCTACCTTCGCCGGGGCAACCAAGGTCGCAGGGAGCAAATGCCGAGGCAGCATAAGCTATCGGCTCTCCAATCAGGAGCCAATACCCGATTCCACTAGTTCCGCCCAATCTAGTGCCTGGACGAACCACCAGCAACAAGACAAAACCAAGCAAACCCAAAGGCAGAAATCCAAAATAGCCGATCTGCCAGCCCCAAGCTGATCCCGAAGCGTTCAATTCGCTGATGTACTGACTGATGTGGCTGTAGTCGTGCTTTAGCGAAGCGCCTCCGAACACCACCGCGAAATAGAAAACAGCAAGCGCTACAACGAGCCAGCGCCTTCTCATCCAGAGTCCATTCCTGACATACTGCACGCTCTTATCCTCTCAAATTCATAATCTCGGTTCGAAGCGGTTGCCGCGGCAAAGATCGTGAAGGAAATCGCCGGAAAGATGCTGCAGCGGGCATAGGTGCCCGCAAACAAAAACACGTTCAGCGCCACGAACCAACTTTCCGCGGCACTGAACGTGCGTTTCCTGTTCGGTAACTGACGCGGCACCCACTTCAAGGCGCCGGCGCCGGAATTTTACTTTCTGTCCGCCCCTATCCCGTGGAATCGACGAAAACCTGGTGCGCGGAGCGGTCCTTGCCCGCGTCCTGCGTATGCTGGTACGACCGGTGCTCGGACGGTTTGCCGAGTGAGGTTATGGCCAGCATCTTCTCCGCGGTCTTCGTCGCCACGTAGGGCCGGCGGATGTCCGTCGGGTTGGCCTGGATGTGCTGCTTCCAGGCGCCAAGGTCCGTCTTCGCCTGGATCAGTCCCTTGATCATCCCCATGTCGTTCAGCATGGCCACGTCGTCCGCCGGACCGAGGATGATGGCGCCGGTGATCGTCGAGCCGTCCCAGATCAGCTTGCGGTAGACCGGCCGGTTGGCGTTGATGACCTCGGTGACGTCGCCGTCGCCGGACCACTCGCCGAAACTGGCGCACTGGAGCCCGCACACGTCGAGGATGTTGATCAGCAGGCTACCAGGGTATTCCACGTCCTGACCGGCCATGTTGGCGCCCGCGATGCGTCCATGGTCGACCGCGGTA
>JAJECR010000126.1 GCA_022821935.1 Candidatus Latescibacterota bacterium | reverse complement strand
AGAGCAACAGCGGGTGGCCATCGCCCGGGCGATCGCGAAGCGTCCCGAAGTGCTCCTGTGCGATGAACCCACCGGTGCCCTGGACTATGCGACGGGCAAGCGGGTGCTGGAAGTGATCGAGAAGGTAAACAGCACGCTGGGCACTACGACCGCGGTCATCACCCACAACGCGGCGATCGCCGACATGGCCGACCGGGTCATCCGCCTGCGCAGCGGCGAGATCTTCGAAGTATACGCCAATCCGACGAAGAAACGGCCGGACGAATTGAGCTGGTAGCCCGGCCCGGCCGGTCGTGCCCGGATTTTCCCTGGCGCGTTCGGATGCGGCCCAGGCGCGTACGGTTACACTCAGGCACGCCGGATCGAACCGTTTCACTCCGCGGAGCGTAACTACCATGACCATCCTGAACCGTAAGGTGTTCCGTGAACTGGCGCGCATGCGCGGCCAGGTCATCGCCATCACGCTGGTGATGGCCTGCGGTATCATGCTTTACGTCTCCTCGCGCCATACCTATATCTCCCTGCTGAAATCCCAGGAATCCTACTACGCGAATTACCGGTTCGCCGATGTATTCGCCGGCATCAAACGGGCGCCGGCGTCCACCGCGGAGGAAATCGCCAGAATCCCCGGTGTTTCCAGGGTCCGCACCCGGATCGTGATGGATGTGAACCTGGACGTGCCCGGCCTGGACGAACCCGCCACAGGCCGGCTGCTTTCCATGCCCGAACGACGCAGGCCGGTGCTCAACGACGTGGCGATCCAGGAGGGCCGCTACCCGGCGGTCGGGAGGCCGGAGGAGATCATTATCAGCGAAGCCTTCGCAAAGGCCAATGGTCTGGTCCCGGGCGACTGGATCGGCGCGGTCATAAACGGCCGGCAGAAAGCGCTTCGCGTCGTCGGCATCGGCCTGTCTCCCGAGTACGTCTACGAGGTACAGGGCACCGGATCCATCTTCCCGGACAACCTTCGCTTCGGCGTGATCTGGATGGCCAGGGACGCCCTGGGCGCGGCATTTGACATGGAGGGCGGGTTCAACGATCTGTCGGTCGCCCTGTCGTCGGAGGCGCGTGAACTGGACGTGATCGACCGGATGGATCTCATACTCGAGCCTTATGGCAGTACGGGCGCCTACGGCAGGGACAGCCAGATCTCCCATCGGTTTCTGATGGATGAAATCATTGGCCTGAGTGTGTCCAGCAACTTCACGCCGGCCGTTTTTCTCGGGATCGCGGCGCTCCTGCTGCACATCGTGTTTTCCCGCATGGTACGGGCCCAGCGGGACCAGATCGCCGTAATGAAGGCATTTGGGTATGATAACCTGTCGATTGGGTGGCATTACCTCAAATTCGCCTTCCTGGCGATATCCGGCGGCACCCTCCTCGGCATCGTGGGCGGCTTCCTGATCGGCAGGCCGCTCACCGCACTGTACCAGGACTATTACCGGTTCCCCGACCTGGTCTACGAGTTGAATTACGAAGTCATCGCCCTCGCCGCGGTAATCAGCGTGTCCGCCGCGTTCCTCGGCACGCTGCACGCGCTGCGGTCGGCCATGTCTCTGCCTCCCGCCGAAGCGATGCGGCCGGATTCTCCCGCCCACTTCAGGCCGCTGGCGGTGGAGCGCCTGGGCGTGCACAAAATGCTCACCCCCGTATGGCGGATGATCTTCCGCAACATGGAACGGAAGCCGGTCAAGACCCTGCTTTCCGCTTTCGGTATCGCCATGGCGGTGGCCATCCTGGTCATGGGGCGGTTTACCTTCGATTCGATCGAGTACCTGATCGATTACCAGTTCCGCACCGTCCAACGCGACGACGCCGCGGTCGTTTTCGCCGGGCCGCGTCCCGCCAGGGCTCGGTTCGAACTGTCCCATCTGCCCGGGGTCGTCCGCTCCGAACCCTACCGCGCCGTACCCGTCAGGCTCCGTTCGGGGCATCGCATGAAGCAGACGGCCATCAACGGGCTCGATCCGGCCGGTGAGTTGCGACAGCTGATCGACCGCGACGGGCAGACCCTGTCCATGCCGCCGGAGGGCGTCGTTTTGACCAGGACGCTGGCCGACCTGCTGGCGGTCCGGGAGGGCGACATGGTCGCCGTCGAAGTCCTGGAAGGATCGAGGATGCAGGGCCGGCTGCCGGTATCCCTGCTCGTCGATGAATTGATCGGCATTTCCGCCTACATGGACAATCGTGCGCTGAACCGTTTCCTGGGCGAGGGCAGTACGATCTCCGGCGCGTATCTCTCCGTTGACCCGCTCCGAGCGGACGCGTTGTACCGCACACTCAAAGAAACGCCTGCCGTGGCGGGCGTTGCCGTCCGCGAGGCGGTGATCAAGGGATTTGAAGACTCCATTGCCGAAAGCACGAGTGCCACTACGTTCACGCTGACCGTATTCGCGTGCATTATTGCCTGCGGCATGGTGTACAACGGAGCCCGCATCGCGCTGGAAGAACGAAACCGCGAAATGGCAAGCCTTCGCGTCCTCGGTTTCACGGAAAGGGAGATTTCGGTGGTCCTCCTGGGCGAGCAGGCCATCGTAACTCTCATGGCGA
>JAJECR010000156.1 GCA_022821935.1 Candidatus Latescibacterota bacterium | reverse complement strand
GTATGGGTGCGGGAGGCGGCCTTCAAGGCGTCGGTGGCGGAACGGACATAGGCCAGTATGGGTGCTGGAGGCGGCTTTCGAGGCGTCGGCGGCGGAACGGAAAAAGTAATTTGATGAATAAAAAGGTGTAACGAGGTATATATAACGATCATTCACGAAATGATCGCAAGATCCATCACCCCACGAGGAGGCATCCTACCATGTACGATCCTGTACTTGTTGAACCCATGCGCCGGGAACTGACGGACCTGGGCGTGGAAGAGTTGAAGACCGCCGACGAGGTGGACGCGCTGCTTGAGGAGCACGAGGGCACGGCGCTGGTCGTGGTCAATTCCGTCTGCGGCTGCGCGGCGGCCAATGCCCGGCCGGGCGTCGCCATGGCCCTGCAGAACAAGAAAAAGCCGGAACGGATCACCACGGTATTCGCCGGCATGGACCTGGAAGCCACCAGCAAGGCGCGGGACTACTTCAAGGGCTATTTCCCGTCATCGCCACAGATCGCGCTGATGAAGGACGGCAAGGTGGCATTCATGCTGGAGCGCCATGACATCGAAGGCCGCACGGCGCTCGACGTGGCCCAGCGGCTCATGATGGCATTCAACGAACACTGTTGAGCACTGCTGAGTGCTGCTGAACGCCGACGAGTGCCTGAGCGCTTCCGAGTACCTGATGAGCGCAGCTGAGCGCTGCTGTGTGCCGGGAAGGACTCAATCCTTTTCGTAATCCGCCGTGCAGACCGTGTGGATGCCGCCCCGGATCCGGTAGTCAGTACTTACAGTCATGCGGACCGGCTGCACCGCGGCGACGAGGTCGTCGAGGATGCGGCGCGTGACGTGCTCCTGCACCATGCCGACAGTCCGGTATGAGAGCAGATAGTATTTGTAGGACCGCAGTTCGAGGACCTTCTCGTCCGGCACGTAGGAAACGATTACCTCACCGAAATCGGGCAGTCCCGTCCAGGGACAGACCGCCGTAAACTCGTCCGTATCGATATCCACGTCGAGGGGATCTCCCTGGTTTTCGTAGGGGAAGGTCTCCAGGACCCCGGGCCTGATGGCCTCGGGACCGTCGAAGTCGAACTGCTTCTGTCGGGGTTCGATATTCATTGGATCTTGTCTCTCCGGTATGACATCGGCGCTTTGCCAATACCTGCCTGATGCCGCTTTCCTTTGTGCTCCGCAGGAATGTCCGTCCCCACCTCCACTTTCCCTCAAACTCTTCCCGTGATATCCGGCGCGTTGGGGTCGATACTGCCGCCTTCCGGCTGCGTAGCGAGCGGCCGGTAGGGCAATTCCGTGTAAGAAGCATACGCGACGTCCAGCCAGGAAGTCTCGATCCTGCGGTGCCCTTCGTAACGGCTGTTCATCACGGCGTCGATGATGCCCGTGACCAGCAGCGTGCGCTCGGGCGGATAGGGCGCTTCGCCGGTCAGGAAGAACCGCTGGATGTTATGGCACAGGTAGCTGAAGTGGGCGTGGTTTCCCTCGCGGACCAGGTTGAAGCAGGTCCCGTGCACTTTGCCGTCGACCCGGGCCGCGTAGGCCCAGGTTTCGATATAGCCGCCCAGCATGAGGGTGGTCGTCCGCAGCCCGTCGTTTCGTTCCACCAGGAAAGCCGTGGGCTCTTTGGCGTGTTCCCGCGCCGTGCCCTCCGGCTTGCCGGGTATGGCGTCGAGGGCCGCGTCCATCAATTCCTTCGACCACCGCCCCTCCTCGCAGGCTCGCCACATCTCGTCGCCTTCCAGGCACTGCACCGAAGCCACGCCCGTTTCACCGCCACGCCGCCGCTCGACCATGCACTGCAGTGCTTCGAGGGTGTGGTATCCATAGGACTCGATCCCGCCGAACCCCACGGTGAGCGCTTCCTCGACGTTGGTTTCCAGGTCGTATTCGATCCACGGATCCCGCCACGCCAGGGGCAGGGAGGAACCGGCCATCAGGGGAATGTCCAGCTCCTTCGCCCGGTCCCACATCCACAGGGCGTCGCGGTAGTCGTAGGCGAAATGCTTGTCGCTGAACACGGGCACCGAGCGTCCGCTTTCGGCAAACACGCCGGCAATCTGCTCGAAGAAGTACCGCCGCGGGTACATGTGCCGGTCCCGTTCGTTCCACGGGTAGTCGCCGTGCTCGCCGATGAGTAGCACCGCGTCCACTCCCAGGCTGTCGTCTCCCGCGTGCAACGCCCTGCGGATGCTCGGGTAGACGGGCACGCCGAACTTTTCGGCAAGCTGCAGGCCAATGTCGTTCTCGAGGACGTGGTCTATGTAGAGGGACACGACGTCCACCTGGGGCGCGAAGTATCCCTCGTCGACCGACCAGCCCTTCAGGAACTTGGAGACGATGACGTCCGCGTGGGCGCGGGGGTGATAGATGGTGCAGATGGCGGCGACGCGGAGGCGTGTCGACATGGATGCTCCCGGGCGAATGGATGACCGGATCGCCTAGTGGCTTTGGATGACCGGAACCGCTTCCCGCTATGGATGACCGGATCCGCTGCTGGCCTGCGACCATGATAACGATTCACAGGCCGTTCACGCACGGGTTTTCGAAAAGAAAACGCCGGCGGAACGCGCGCCCGCATGTAGCGACGGGCGTTCCCACCGGCATTCTCGCTTACGACCCGGTTTTATGTTAACCGTTGATTAACTCGCGGGGACCGGCTCCTCCACGGGCAGTTCCGCGGGCGCCTCGGCGGGCGCTCCGGTCTTCTGGCCGTATTCCTCGATGAACTCCTCCACCAGGCGCCGGCACACGTCGTCGGCGTACTGCTCGGGCGGGGACTTCATGAAGTAGGAAGAAGGACCGAGTTGGGGGCCGCTGAGGCCGTTGTCCAGGGCCAGCTTGCAGCAGCGCACCGCGTCGATGACCACGCCGGCCGAGTTGGGCGAATCCCAGACTTCCAGCTTGAGTTCGAGGTTCAGCGGCACGCCGCCGAAGGTCTCGCCTTCCATGCGGATGTGGCACCACTTGCGGTCCTCGAGCCATGGCACGTGATCGCTGGGTCCCACGTGGATGTTGTCGTCGCCCATGTCGTAGCTGAGCTGGGACGTCACCGCGTTGGTCTTGCTGATCTTCTTCGACTCGAGCCGCGAGCGTTCCAGCATGTTGTAGAAATCGGTGTTGCCGCCGAAGTTGAGCTGGTAGGAGCGCAGGACCTTGACGCCGCGGTCCGCGAAGAGGCGGGTCAGCACGCGGTGTGTGATGGTGGCGCCCACCTGGGACTTGATGTCGTCGCCGATGATGGGCAGGCCGTGCTTGCGGAACCGTTCCGGCCAGTGGCCCGTGCTGGCGATGAAGACCGGGACGCAGTTCACGAAACCGCATCCGGCCTGCAGGATCTGCTCCACGTACCACTTCGTGGCTTCCTCGCTGCCCACGGGCAGGTAGCTCACCACCACGTCCGTCTTCGTTTCCTTGAGTACCTCGACCACGTCCACCGTGTCACCGGTATCCTTGTCGATGACCTCGCTGAGGTACTTGCCGAGTCCGTCGTGGGTCATGCCCCGCTGTACCGGCACGCCCAGGTTCGGCACGTCGGCGAACTTCACCGTGTTGTTCGGATGGGCGAAAATGGCCTCGCTGAGGTCCTTGCCCACCTTGTCCGCGCCCACGTCGAACGCGGCCGAGAACTCGACGTCGCTGATGTGATAGCCACCCAGGCTGGCGTGCATCAGGCCGGGTATGAACTCGTCCTGCGCGGCGCCGCGGTAGTACTCCACGCCCTGTACGAGGGACGAGGCGCAATTGCCCACGCCGACGATGGCCACTCTTACTTTGCTACTCATGATTTCCCCGCTTTCCTTCCGTCACCGGGCCCGCGTCACGCGCACCCGAAGTATTGAAGAATGAATGAAATGCGCTAATGCGCTCTGGTAAAAAGAAACCCGGAATCTGGTATAATTCAAATAAATAATTGCTATATCATCTATAAATTTAATCTATAATAAGAAGGGAAGGTTTTTGAGGATCAGGTCAAATTAACCGCGGGCACCATCAGCCGAACCCGATCAGACTAATCCTCAAAAACGCTTAGTAACGACGCGAAAACACACGGAGCCAAATTATGAACCTGTATTACCTGCAGTACTTCCTGGCGGTCGCGCGGCGCGAAAGTTTTTCCAGGGCGGCACGGGACATGCACGTGACACAGCCCACGGTGAGCAATGGCGTGCGAGAGCTGGAAGAGACGCTTGGCGTGAGGCTGTTCAACCGGGGAAGCCGGCACGTTTCATTGACCATGGAAGGCAGGGCGCTGGTCGACTATGCCGTGCGAATCCAGGACCTCGCCGAGGAGGCGGAGAACCGTCTGGCGAGCGGGGACGTCCTGCCGGGCGAGGGATTTACCTTCGGTGCCACCGACGCGGCGGTGACCTACCTGCTTACCGACATTCTGAAGCGCTACGTGGAGCGGTACCCGGAACTGGAATTGTCCGTGCACGTGTCGCCGTCCCAGTACCTGGTCGAGGAGCTGCTGGCGAACCGTTCGGAGTTCGCCCTGATCACCCTGCCGTACGCCCACCCCCGGATCGAGACCATGTCCATCTATCACGATTCCATGCCCCTGGTGGTCGGCGGCGGCCACCCCTTCGCGGAACGGACCTCGGTCGCCCTGACGGAAGTGGCGGAAGAACCGCTGATCCTCTTCCACGCGGATTCCGTGTCCCGCCGGATCGTGGACGAACGATTCGCCGAGGTGGGCGTGTCGCCGCGCGTCGTCATGGAGATGCGCAGTCCGGAGGCCATGCGGAATCTCGTAGAAGCGGGCGTCGGGATATCCTTCCTGCCCTCCCTGACGATCCAGGAGTCCATTTCAGGCGGAACGCTGCGCGAGGTTGACGTGGAGGGCGTCGCCTTCAGCCGCGATATCGGCGTAGCCTGGCGTCGCGGCCGGTATTTCAGCCCCGCACTTGAGGTACTGCTGGAAGATATATTCGGAAGTTACGGCGAGGGGGAGGCCTGGTCGGAGCGCCAGAAAATGGAACGGAATCAGTCGTAGGCGTTCAGTTCGTCGTCGATTCGGGACTGGTGCCGCGGATCTTTCGACGGACTGTCTGTATTATCCGCCATCGCTGCTTTCCCGCTGTTCAGGCGACCGGACCTCCAACGGCGCAGCGTGAAGAAGATGATCCCGGCGCCGACGAGGAACATAAGCGGCGTAAAGAGATAGGCCATCCGGTTGAAACCGACATTGGGCGGAGACGACAGGATGCGTTCCCAATATTTGGCCTTTTAATAATCGACGATCTCCTCGCCGGACTTGCCATCGACGAGCATTTTCCTGAGTTCGTCTTTCATCCTTTCAGCGGTACCCGAGTAGTGCTTACTGAGCGGCGCGCGCCAGCAGCAAGGCGCGATCAACTGCTCCTCGACGATCGCGGCGATCCGTTCCATCCCTTCGTCCAGGATCGCATTTACCCGTGAACTGGCCATTAAGGTCGTTGCCAGGACTACCAGTAATGGTAGTAAGATTGTGAGGGTGGTTCGTCGCATGGATCCAAAAAGAAAGGCATTGGGTTAAGGCCGCATTCAGTTACTACTATTGTATATACGCGATATGGCTGGACTGTCAATTGAATTCACCCTGGAGTTTTATGGCAGTCGAGCTTTTTTTGCAGCAGATCTGCCTTGTGTCGATCCCATGACATCTGCACTGATTCCCTCAATTTTAGCGTCCATTCCCTCGATTTTAACGTCTGTTCTGGCTAACTGTCCTTCCTGGGCAGCCATCCGTTCAGCCAGCCTGCCCTGTTGAATTTCCACGGAGTTCATTCGCTCGTCCAGCCGGTCAATCCGCCTGTCTACTTTGTCAAACCGCCGGTCCATTTCGTCGAACCGCCGATCTACTTCGACAAACCGCTGATCTACTTCGTCGAACCGCCGGTCCACATTGTCGAACCGATCGTTGATACTAACAAACTTCTCGTCCACGACTTTGAATTTTTCGTCAATCCTGTCGAGAATCCGCGATTCTATGTGAAGCATTTCGGCTCGTGCTTCCCGTCTGCTCCCTTTAGCTTCCCGCCAGAAGAAGATAAATGCCGTCAACAATACGGCTGGCTGGATCCAGATCGATATGGTTTCCAAGTCCATGCTCCTTTCCAAATGGCCATGTTCTGTGATGGTATTTAAAGAGTTAGTGGAAAGCTGGCTTCGAATCTCGAATTGAATCTTGAAATCGCGGGTCATTGGCCGCTGAATCGCGCGATTTGGCTTGACGTGATCCCGGCCGGTCTCCTATTCTGTGGCGATTTTCCCAAGACCGCGTAGGTTATCTCGAACGGTACCGCGGGTTTGGTGTGCGCGGACCTATGTGGGAAGGCCCGGGGCAAAGGCCCGGGGCGGGGGACGACAGTCAGCGTTTCCAGTGCCGGCTGTACCGGTCCGAAGTCAACAGGACGGCCAACGGAGCATTCCAACATGCTGTCACGGGGCGAAGTCAACCGATCGCTGCGGTCTTTTATCGCCGTGAAGGGACTCTGGGGCGCCTGGGGCCAGATGGTCGGCACCAATACGGCCGTCTTCGCGGGATTCGTGCTCTCTCTCGGAGCGGACGCGTCGGACATCGCCTTCTACTCCGCCATCGCCTCGATCCTCGCCCCCGTGCAGATCATTTCATCCCTCTTCAGCAAGTCCATCGAGAACAAGAAGCGCTGGGTCGTCTGGAACGGCGTGCTGGAAGCGTTGTTCCGGGGACTCATGATCACCATCCCCTTCCTCTTCGTCGAATCGCTGCACCAGCGGATGCTGCTCATCTTCCTGGTCGCCGGGCTGACCGCGGGATACATCTACACGCCATTCTACTCGAGTTGGGTCGCCGGCACGGTCCCCGAAAACATCCGGGCCCGGTTCACGAGCCGGCAGACTATCGTCCAGAGTCTCGTGGGAGCGACAGTAGGCGTATTGACTGGCCGCTTCGTGGACTGGTTTCCCGATGACGAAAAGCTGATGGCCTTCGTGGTGGTCTTTACCGTGGGCACCCTCTGCGGCATGGCCGGTCCCCTGTTTCTCAAGCGAACGCCCTACCCGATCCGGGCTGAAGAGACCGAGGCCCGGAATCCCCTGCGCCACCTGCTGCAGCCCTTTCGCGACCGCAACTTCCGCCAGCTGGTCATGTTCTACTCATCCTGGATGTTCGCCCTCGGGCTTTCCGGCCCGCTCTTCAGCGTGTTCATGCTCGACCGGCTGGGGTTCGGCTACACCGCCATCTCCCTGCTGAGCGCCCTGGGCACGCTGGCCACCATCGCGGGGTACCGTATCTGGAGCGTGATCATCGACCGATTCGGCAGCAAGCCGGTCCTCCAGATCCTCATCATTCCCGGAGCGCTGAACGCCTTCCTGTGGGGGCTGTGCCAGCCCGGCAACCACGCCATGGTCGCCGCCGCCATGTTGCTCTCCGGCCTGATCATGGGCGGCATCAACCTTGGCGTCACGCCCCTGCAGTACGCGCTGCTCCCGAAGGAGAACCAGGACGAGCGGGTGGCCTACATGGCATCGTGGTCCACGACGATCAACCTGCTTTACGCCGCCGGACCGCTCCTGGGCGGCATCCTGGTGGCTTCGCTCGCGAACGTCCGGTTCACCATGGGCGGGTTCCTGATCCAGGACATCAACCTGCTGTTCTTCCTGAGCGGGATCATGCGGTTCGTGCCGCTGTTTCTGCTCCGGCCGGTACGGGACGACCGCTCCATTTCGTCCCATCAGCTCCTTTCGAACATGTTCCGCGGGAACCTGCTGAGCTACACCTTCAACTACATCGTGTTCAACGTGGCCACGGCGGAAGACAGACGCGCGAGGGCGGCCTACAGACTGGGGCGGTCCCGCAACCCCATGGCCATCGACCACCTCGTCCAGGCCCTGTCCGACGCCAGCTCCAAGGTGCGCCGCCAGGCCGCACGGGCGCTGGGCGAGACCGGCTCGGAGGCGGCGGTCGATACGCTGATCAGGGAACTCGAAAGCCCCTCGTCAGATATCCGGAGCGAAGCGGCCGAAGCCCTTGGGAGGCTGAAGCACGCCAGGG
>JAJECR010000083.1 GCA_022821935.1 Candidatus Latescibacterota bacterium | reverse complement strand
CAGGATGGCGTTGTTGACCACGATGCCGACCATGAAGATCGCGCCAAGAAAGGCACCCCGATCGAAGGAAAGCTCGAAGAACCAGAAAACCAGAAAGATGCCCGCCAGTCCCATGGGGACGGTCAGCAGGGCGACGATTGCGCGGCGAAACGATTCAAAAAGGGCGGAAGTCACGAGCAGGACCAGCACGAAAGCCAGGCAGACGGCGAAATACAGGTCTTTCTGGTCTCCCCAGTCAAACCCCCTCCACGTTTGGGGTTCCAGCCTGTAACCCGGCGGCAGGTCGACGGCGTTGAGAAAAGCCTCCTGATACCTGTACGCCAGTCTCCCTGTTCCCACGAATTCATAGGAGATCCACCGCTGGTATTGCTGGTCCTGACGTACAATCGTCGTGGGGACCCGGTTGAACTCCAGGGATCCGGCGTCTCCTGCGTTCAGTGAGACATGGACGCCCTGGATCGGCATTCGTTCCAGGTCGGAGGCGTTCGTTTTCCTGTCCACGATGATCCGGTACGGCGTCCTCTTGCCATCCAGGTGCAACTCGCCGTCCTGTCCTGTTCTTTCGGTATACATCCGCAGCGTTTCGTTCAGGTCGGCCAGTTTCATCCCGGCCCGTGCAAGCATGCGTTGCGAAGGATTGTATTGTAATTCATGGAAGGATCCCACGTGGAAACCCATCGGATAGTTGGCGGTTTCCACTTTACGTACCCGCCGGTTCCTTTCCAGTTGCCGCGCGAGGCGTTCCGCATGATCGCCCAGGTCGTCATAGTTGTACCCGAGCAGGCGCAAGCTGCTTGGAATCCCGCCTCCCCTTCCGGTCGAGAAACCTGTTCCCAGGCCAGAAACTCCGATGTATAAGCCGCCGAAGTGGGACGCCAGAGTTGTCATCCGGCCCAGCATTTGATGGGGCAGGGCCGTCAGGGAAGATTCCTCCGTGTAGTCGACCCGGATGTCGGCGTCGGTTCCCTCAATTCGGGTAGTCACTTCAACATTCGGTCCACCGGCATGCACCGCGTACCGTTCGAAGGCCAGCGCCACAGAATCGATGGTGGAGGTCTCCATCCCCGGGTGCCCCATGATCCAGACACTGATCCGGGTCCGGTCCGGTATCCAGCCGAATCGTGGCCCTTTCCATACATCTGTCGCGAAGAGATACGCGCTGATGCCGAAGATGGCGAATGTCGCCAGCGTTACGGGCCACCTCCAGCGAATCATATGCGCCACAGCCCGCCCGTATCGATCCCGGAGACGTTGTTCCCCCGTAGGTTGGGCAACACCCTGGACGCTCCTGTCCAGAAGGCGAGTGATTACCGGTACCCAGATGCCCGCGACTACGATGGACGCCGCGAGGGTCAGTCCCAGACCCAGCGCAAACGGTCCGAAGTCCTGTTTGAATTCATCTGAAAGGTAGACGATCGGAACCAGGGCGGCGATCGTGGTGATCGTGGTGGCGGCGACGGGGATGAGCATTTCGGATGTACCGCGAACCGTCGCCGCGTCTCGCTCGTCTCCTTCCTCGTGGCGGCGACGGATATTCTCGTAGATTACCACCGCGTTGTCCACAAGTATGCCGAAGGCAAGGGCCAGTCCGGAGATGGTGAGCAGATCGAGACCCAGCCCCATGACCCGGAAACAGATCATGGTGGTGAGCATCGACAGTCCGATGGAAGTGAGGAGGATGATCGACGCGCGCAGTTGACGGAGAAACAACAGGAGAAGGGCGACTATGGCGATCAACGCTATGGCGACGCGGATGAAGAAATCGTCCAGCGCCTGCCGGACATCCCGGCTCCGGTCGGTGATCAGGTTCAGCGAAACGCCTGCCGGCAGACTCCGCACCAGTTCGTTCATGCGTGACCGTACGCGGTGTGCCACGTCCAGCATGTTGGAACCTGGCTGCGTGGCGATATCGATGGTGATGGCAGGCTGGCTGTTTAACCGGAAAATGCTGTTTGCTTCCGTCATCCTCATGCGGGTCTCCGCCAGATCGCCGAGGCGAACCACCTCGTCGCGGCCCGTCGCGACGGGCAATATCGGTAGATCGTCTATCCCCATCGTCAACGGATTCGTCCATAGTGGAACCGTGGTGGATGTCCTGCGAAACATTCCGGCGGCATGGGACTTGAAGGCGTTGTTAACGGCTCTTCGCAGGTCCGAGGAGGTCAACCCGGCACTGTTCAATCGGTCGGCGCTGATCTGTAGCACCAGTTCTTCTTCCCGCCCTCCGATGATTTTGATCTCACCCACGCCTCCGATCGAGGTCAAAGCCGGTCTGATCTCTTCCCTGGCCAATGACCGTAACGCGAAGTCGGTCTGGGGTCCGGAAAGACGATAGCTGATGAACCCCTCCAGATTTTTAAAAATGTCGGGGGGAACCTCGGATATCACAGGCGGTTGCACGCCGACAGGCATTTCCGTCCGCAGGGATGCGAGCCGGTCCCTGAGCAGGATCCGGGAGGTGGCAATCGAAAGGGCATGATCGAAGGTCGTCGATATACTCACCACCCCTTCCTTCGTTTCCGATTGCATACCGACGACACCTGGAACGGAGGAGATTTCAGATTCGATCAACGCGGTGACGTGTTTGACGACGGCTTCTGAAGACGCGCCGGGCCACGGTACCGTAATCGTCAAACTCGGGTATTCTACGTCGGGTTTGAGCGAGAGCGGCAAACGAAGGATTGCCGCCGTTCCCAGGGCCAGCACGACCAGGGCCGCGGCTATGACGGCGATGGGTCGATGAATCGCGGATGTCAGGAATCTTTCCATGATGTGACTGGAGGTAACCGCCCTACCTGGTTTCCGTGGTCCGGTTTTCTGGTGAACCGGCGACCAGGCTATACATGATCGGAACGACGAACAGCGTGAGGCCCGTGCCCAGGATCAGGCCGCCGATCAGGGTCCGTGCCAGCGGCAGGCCGAGTTCACCGCCGGTCCCGAATCCCAGGGCCAGCGGCAGCACCCCGCAGATCGTGGTGACGGTGGTCATGAGAATAGGCCTGATCCGCCGCCTGCCTGCTTCGTGAATGGCCTCGCGGCGGGACAAGCCGTCCCTTTCGGCCCGGACGATGAAGTCGACCTTCAGGATGGCGTCGTTCACGACGATGCCCACGAGGATGATGGCGCCGATCCATGTGATGATATTCACGCTCTCGCCCAGCAATGCCAGCACGAAAACGGATCCCGACAGCGCGAGGGGAATCACCGCGATGATGATCCACGGTAGGCGCAGGGATTCGAACTGCGCAGCAAGGATCAGCACGACGACCAGGATAGAGAAAAGCAGCGAGACCATGAGGGCGCGGTAAGCGTTTCTCAGGGTCTGATGCCTGCCTGCGATTTCGATGGGATGGCCATTCAAGCGGCTGTCTGTCACACCTTCCTCCGCCAGCAGTTCGTGGAAACGGTCAGCAACGCCGATAAGGTCATCCGTGGTTATTTCCGCGTCGATGACGGCCATCGGAATCTGATCCAGGCGGTAAATCTCCCCGGAGACTTCGACGGGCTCGATCGTCGCCATATTCCGCAGTGGAAACCGGCCCTTCGGCGTATCGATTGCTAGTTCCCTGATGCCGCCGATCGTCGTACCCGTGCGGCCCGTCCCCTGGACGACAATAGGCACACGCTCATCCGTACGGTTCATGGACGTGGCAGCTCGTCCTCCGGTGAAGGTGCGCACGGCTTCGGCGATACGCTCCGGATCCATGTCAAGCCGGGCAGCCCTGCGCGCGTCGATTTCGATCCGGTAGGATGGCCGCAGATCAACCCCGCGGAGTGTGATGTCGGCCAGCGGAAGATCCGAGGCGTTCAGGAGGGAACGGATAGTCTCCGCGGTTTCCGCCATGCGGCGCTGGCCGGAGGCGCTGAACCCGGCGGACTCCTCACCCATGTACAGGCGTACCGACAGATCGGCCTGATTTCCGCCCAGAACCGTGGACAACGTCGATATCGGTGGTTTGAGGTCGACCTGGAGTTGCAGGTCGGAAGGGATCTCCGCGCGCAACGCGTCCATGGTGGTATGGGCCTCCGTCAGGCTTTCGTCGAGGAATACCTGCACGCGGGCGGTTTCGAGTTTCATGGCACCCGGCGAAGTGCCCGGTACGAAGGACGATCCGGTCGCGCCGGCCGTGGCGAGGGTATGACGCACCCCGGGAATCGTCAGGGCCAGGCTGGAAAGGTCCCGTGCCCGTTCCACCGTGGATTCGAGGGAGGTGCCGGCTGGCAGCGAGAGATCGATCCAGAAGACGCCCTGGTCAACCTGCGGGTAGAAGGAGCGCGGCAGGTTGCGTCCTATGGGCACGGCGATCAAAACGAAGGCCAGTAACAGGGCCAGTCCTCTGAAAGGATGATTTATAGCCGCGTCGACGGCACGGCGGTAAAATCCATACAGCCTGGCCGGCTGGGTAGCGTTCCGGGTCGATCCGCGACGGGCCCACCGGGCGACGAGCGCGGGCAACAGCGTCAACGCGGCCGTCCTCGAGAGTACGAGCGTAGCGGTGACCGCGAATGCCTGGTCCCGAAAAAGCTGCCCGGCGACACCCGGCGTCAGGGCCATGGGCAGAAACACGGCGATCGTGGTGAGCGTAGAGGCGGCCATGGGCAGCGCTACTTCGGCCGCCCCTCGTCCCGCGGCCGACTGGATACCTGGATCGGTCCCCCTGTGCCTGACGATGTTTTCCACCGAGATGATGGCGTTGTCCACCAGCATGCCGATACCGAGGGCAAGGCCGCCGATCGACATGATGTTCAATCCGATGCCCATCGCGTCGAATACGCCGAATGCGGCGATTACGGCCACCGGCATGGTGAGCGCCACGGGTATGGCGTAGCGGAAGCTGCGAAACCACGCCAGCAGGACGACCAGCGCCAGGATCCCTCCGCCGGCCAGCGCGGTCAGCGCATTGCGTATCGACCCGCGGACGAAGTCGGCCTGGTCGAAGGCGGTGGAAAGTGTTATCTCCGAAAACTCGACATTGAACTGCTGCACCAGGACGTTGACGGATTCGCTGGCGTCCAGCAGGTTCGCGTCGGTAGTCTTCTGTACCAGGATGCCAATCGCGGGCGTACCGTCGAAAAGTACGGCTCCCCTCCGGTCCCTTGCTCCCATGCGCACCGTCGCCACGTCGTCAACCCGTATCAGTGCACCGTCCGTTCGCGTGGCGACGACCGTCTCGCGCATATCGTCCAGGGATTGGAAAGCGCCGTCGACTCGAAGCGCGTACCGGTAGTTTCCCCGGCGTAGCAGCCCGGCGTGCAGGTCGAGGTTGGATGCGGTGAGCATGTCCCGCACCGTGTCGAGGGATAGCCCGTACGCGGCGAGACGTGACGGATCAATCGTAATCTGTACTTCGGTTCTGGACCCGCCAATGACCGTAGCGCGGGCCACCTCGGGCAGTTGTTCCAGTCTGGGCCGGAGGATCTGCTCGGCAAGCCGCTGCAGGGAGGACGTGCCGCCCGGGTCACTCCGGTCCACGGACCTGAGAATAAGACCCAACATGGGCACCCGGTCAGGATCCGTGTCCAGTAATACAGGCCGTTCGCTTTCGGGAGGAAGAAGGACCCGCTGTGTGTCTAGCCGTTCCCGGGCGGTGAGCATCGCGGACTGCAGATCGGCGCCCCAGTCGAACTCGACGGTCACCAGCGACTCCCCCTCCCGTGAAATCGAGCGGACTTGTACGGCGCCGGGAAGGTTTCTCAGCGTGGACTCGAGCGGTTCGGTGATTTCACGGGCTACGATCTCCGGGGGGGCTTCCGGCCAGGTAGTCCACACCGTGATACTTGGTATCTCGAGAGGGGGCAACAGGTTGACCGGCAGGCGCGTAAGCGCAATGAGCCCGATGAGCACAGCAGCGCTCGTCAGGCAACACGTGGCCACGGGCCGCCGAACGGCGATCTGGGGAAGTATCATGATCGTTCCGCGGCCGGTTTCAGTTCTTTAGCCGATAAACCACGATATACGGGTTCAGTTCGCCTTCTTCCACGGGGGTCGTGTCTATGGCGTACAGTTCATTGCCGTCGCAGTAGAAGAATTCTGTGGGGGGTTCGATATCCATTTGGACAAGAGTACCGTCCCTGGTGTACAGATCGATGTGCCTGATGCGTGTATTGTCAGGACCGTTTCTGTCCCTCTGCACGATCACGAAGTCATTGACAATCAGTGGACGAAAAATACGAGTCGACTTGTTTAAATCGTCCGATGCGGTCTCCATACTCTTGATTGCCATTGGAAAGTATCCAGGTGGTTCGGTTGTGTAAGTCGCGACTATACTCCCGTCCCACTCCATTTCCAATACTTCGTAGCGTTTGATGGGTGAGTGCAGTATGCGACCTTCCGGGGTAAGCGACATATGCAGGTACGAGCCACCCATCATGACCGGAATGGGCGGATCCGGCGGCCAGGGACGGCTGCCTATATCGTGGGAGTTGCTGCCATCCGAACCATATACCGTAATTAGTGATTCGCCGAAGAGGGAACTCACGGCGCAGCGCCCTTCACTGCCGCAGACCATATTCCCGGGACTGGGCCGGTCGAATCGGAACGAAGCCTGGTGTACCCCGTTCAGGTTGAACGTCGCAATTCGGAGGTTTTCTTTATCGAGGACCATGATTCGGTCGTCGAAAACCGTAACATTCTGTGGCCTCGACAGCTCACCCGGCCCGGATCCCTCCTGGCCGATCCTCCCTGCCATCTTTCCCTGCGGATCCGTCACCCAGACCGTATGCTGCTGCCAGTCGGGCAGATAAAAGTTACCCTCGGCGTCCCGGGCCAGATCGGCAATTTGTCCCACGATCTCATCACCCAGATCAAGGGGTATTTCCCGTACTTTTTCGACACTGTATTCCTGTGCGGATGCCGACGAGGTCCAGGCCGAAAAAAGTAAGGCGAGCATGAGTATAACCGGAAGTCTCATAAGTGAGTCCTTTGCTTATTAGCATGCAGGTTTTACTACACGGGAATCATGGATCGCGGTCCAGGCGGTAGGCCACGATATGCGGATTGTCCTCACCTGTATCCACGGGTGATGTGTCGACGGCATAGAGATCCTGGCCTTCGGTACAAAGAAAGAAGAACGGCAATTCAATACCAAGCTGGACGATGGCACCGTCGTATGAGAAGAGATCGCCACGAGTTCTGATTTCGCCGTCTTCCAGGTTTTTGGTTCTTTGAATCAATACGAGATCGCCAACAACCAGCGGTCGGACAATCCACGACCATGTGTTATCGAGCCTGATGCCACCTTCCGACGGAGTGACGAAGAAAGGAACGTAACCTGGGGGTTCTGCCGAATAGGTTTCCTGCACCGTGCCATCCCATTGCATTCTCAATACTTCGTAACGTTTCACCGGTGAATAGAGCACTTCTCCATTCGGTGTGCCGGATATATGCTGGAACAGCTGATAGGAACCACCGACGACCCCGAAGGGCCTGGCCTCCACCTCACGACTGCCGCCATCGTATAGCTTCGAGCCATTGGTATCATATACTGTGAAAAGCGACGGGCCCAGCACAGATGATACAACGATGTGGCCATCGTTGTTTATCACCATTCCGGACGATAGATACACATCGATTCGAAAGCTTGAAAGATGCTGGCCAGTTGATGAAAAGACAGCGATTCTGTCGTTATCGTTGTCGAGCACGAAAACCTTCCCATCGTGCAATGCCACACTGCGGGGATTGGTCAGTTCACCCGGTCCCCTTCCCTCCTGCCCGATTTTATGGACCAACTTGCCCCTGATGTCAACCACCCAGACCGTATGTTGCTGCCAGTCCGGTAGATAGAATGTGCCATCGCCGTCGTGGGCAACGTCCGCAATCTGGCCGACGATTTCATTTCCCAGTTCTAGTGGGATAACCTGCGTTTTTTCAATTACATAGGATTGTGCAGAGATCGTTGTAACGGCCACTATGGCCGGGAGAACAACAATCGCCTGGAGGGATGATCTCAATTACGGGCCTCCCCGAATAGAACAACCCTCAGATAGTTTGGAGGGTTCCGGTGTCGCGTGAGATTGATCTGGTGGAATAGTAGCGGTACACGACACGTTTTGGCATTACAACGGATAAACCAGTTACTGTCCAGCACTTTCCGTCAGGCGGTACACCACGATGTACGGGTTATCTGCCCCTTCATCCACGGGCGTGGTGTCAATGCCGTAGAGTAGATCATACTCTGCTGCATAAAACTGCATCGGCAGTTCCATGGCCAACTGTACCGGCGCGCCATCCATGGTGAAGAGATCGCCGTAGTATTGGGTTGGCCCTTTATCGAAGTTCACTTTCTTGCGCTGTACCAGAACGTGATTGCCGACGGCCAGCGGACGCAGTATAGGCGTCCATGTTTTGTAAATCTCTTGTATAGATACAACCTGGGCCCCGGGAGGATACTCGAGCGGACCGTAACCGGGGGAATCGGCCTCGTACGTTGCAAGTACGGTCCCATCCCATGTCAACCTGTACACCGGATATTCTTTGACCGTAGAGTACAGTATATGTCCATCGGGGGTCTGGCTAAAATGTTGATCCCCCGAGCTATAGCCAACTGCTTGATCCGGCTTTCTTTTGCCCCGACTTCCAATTTTAACGCCTTCCATGTCGTAGACCGTAAACAGTGTCGGCTCCCAGAGGGAATTTACCGCAACATGTCCACGGTTGCTCACCAGTATCCCGGATGTCATCTGAAATTCATAACGAAAGTCGTCTGCATAGGTACCATCCATCTTGAAGATCATTACCCGGTTGTTACCGGTATCGAGTACGATGATGTTGTCTTCAAATACAGCCACTCCACCGGGAAGCTTCAACTCTCCAGGGGCCGAACCTTCTCGGCCGATTCGCCTGATCAGTTTGCCGTCTGGTTCGCATATCCAGACGGCATTCAGTTGCCAGTCTGTCAGGTAGTATCGACCTTCTGCATCCTTGTACAAATCGCCGATTTGCCCCGCAAACTCATCTCCCAGGTCGAGGGGTATCCGACCTGTTTTCTCTATGGCGAAACCCTGGGCGAAAGCGGTAGGGTCAGGTAAACTAGTCAGGCCGGCAATCAAAACAGCGATGAGCAACTTCATGAATCGAATCTCCAGGATGGATATAGGACAGGCAAATATCGTCTGAATGACCGGAGAAGGCCGCCTCTGATGATACCGCGAACCTGCAGAATCCTGAATATCACGAAATGAATCGATCAGGGTATGTTGAGTCAGCGCGAAGCCGTATTTTTATTCCCTCAACCGAACCCTGACCGGCACGTCGTGGGCCAGCGTGATGTTGCCGGTGACGGCCACTGTATCGCCTTCGCTGATCCCTGATGTAACTTCCCGCCAGTCGTCGCCTTCCTGTCCCAGGGTGACGTACGTCCACTGGGCCCTTCCATCTTTAACCACAAAAACCAGCGTGCGATCGTCACGGCTGACGATCGCTTCGTCGGGCACGGCGATCCGGTCTTCGTAGGAGGTGCCTTCGATAAGAACCTCTGCGAACATGCCTGGCTTGAGGCGGCCTCCCGGATTGGCGAGTTCCGCTTCGACGATCCCGGTACCGCTTTCTTCATCCACGGAAGGATGAACACGGGAGATCCGGCCTTCAAAGAATTCGCCGGGCCAGGTCGTCACGCTGGTGCGTATCCCATGTCCGATGTCAACGGCGCCCAGGTCACTTTCCAGCACGGCGGCCCTGACGCGTATTCTGGAGATGTCGATCAGCTCAAAACAGGTCTCTCCAGCGCTGACCTGCTGTCCTTCATCCACCAGTCTCTCTGCAATGACCCCCTGGAACGGGGCATGGATAGAGGTCTGATCGAGTTCCCACCGCGCGCTGGCGTGTTCAAGCTCCGCCCGTATAAGTCCCGTGTTCTGGGCAATGAGATCCAGGCGTCGCGATCCGCTGAGCAACTGGGCGGCGTCGAAATTCCTTTGCGCCGACTTCAACGCCCCGGCGTCGATTTCTCCATTCTCGTATGCCTGGAGCGCAATTTTCAGGGCGTCGCTTTCACGTTTCACCCAGGTCGTATCCGGAACTAGGACGGCGGAGGTATCCATGATGAAAACAGCATAGTCGATCCGCTTGTCCAGCAGTTCCGCCTCGGCCTTCTCGACATTCAGTTCGAATGGCGCCTCGTCCAGACGCAGTAGAAGATCGCCCTCCTTTACGTGATCGCCCTCGCGAACCAGCACTTCTAATGCCCTGGCCGAGACGCCGGAGCTCAACTCGGTACGCCGGATGGCCATCAGCCGCCCTGAGGCGACGATCGAACGGGTCAAGGTCCGGGGCGTTACCACCACGGCTTCGACCGGGAAGGGCTGCACGGTGGTTTCACTCGAATCGACCTCGGCAACCTCTTCCGCAGGTTCTGAAGTACAGGAACTCAGGTAGAATACGGATGTTACAATGGCCGCGACGGCTATGACAAATGCTGGTAAGTGTAGTTTCACAGGTATTCGTCCTTGAGGGTGGGGCCATAGAAAAGACGGAAAACCGCCATATCATAACCGTTTTTCATAACTCCCGTCCAAACCGCTAACCACCGCTCTGTAGATACGCAAGTGATTGAAAAACGGACTACAACGCGTCGAATGACTGCCTCAGGGAATAGACGGCCACCGAGGGATTCGCCTGGTCGTCGATGGGTTCCACCAGCATGTAAAGACGATCCCCGCTGGAGTACAGCGCGCCGGGATAATTCATGTAGTCGGGAAGTTGGATATCCCCCGCGATCAGGTTGAGATCGGAATCATAGATATCGAGGAAAGTTCGCGCGTATCCCGGCTCCGCGAAGACCACGCCTAGACCCCGGCCGCCGATGGGCAGTATCTGAAGAATATGACTCCATTGGTCATGATATTCATCAAGTTTCGACGGGTCGTCAAGGATTCGCGGGTCGTACTCTTCCGGCGGCGCGACATATCGGGGCGATTCGCGCTGTGCTACATCGACGAGCTGGCCGTCGAGCGTGTATTTGTGAAGGGTATATTCATAAGGCGTAATGAAAAACACATACTCTTCCCACAGAACGATACCGCCGCCCCGCGATCTTGCCGCCTGATTGAAGTTTTGGGACTGTGGCGCGAACTGACGCAGGACTTGTCCCTGACCATTCAATTCAAAGACAAGGTCACCCTTGTTTCCCGAATTTCCGTAACCGAAAAAACGGCCTTCCTGCGAAATGTGGAGCGCATCCAGTCGAGTCGTCGATAGAAAGCTGCGTACGAGTTTAAAACTGCTGTCGTAGTGCGATATGCGCATCAACAGCATGTCGTACAGGTAGAAGTCCGGTCCGCCGGAAGCGATTGACAGGGGATATCGGTACTCGCCCGGCCCATCGCCCGCTCCGCCAATTCTTCCTTCGCCAACCCCCGACTTATCGTAGATTCCCACACGGGGAGTTATATCCATTATGACGATGTCACCAGCCGCCGTTACGGTGCCGATCCGGGGAATTGGTCCGATGAGAAACTCGTCTCTCGCATCCAGGGTAATGCGTTTTTCTTCCCTGAAGATGTCTTCGAAGACAGAAGGCCTCTTCTGTGCGCATCCTGCCCAACTCGGCATGAACACGACTGCGACGGCAATCGTCATCGTTAAAATTCGCAATGCAGAGGTACGGCCGGTAACCGGTTGAGCTGCCATATACGTAAGACTGAAGAACTGAGTTTAAAGTTGGGATTGGCGGCGAAGTCCGCAACCGCCGAACTGCCGGTTCCTGTCGGTCTATAACCCCGGCCTCTCCACGTTCTCCGCGGCCGGCCCCTGCAGGTTGACGTTGTCCCCGGTGGGCCAACGCACGGCATAGTGCGCGGAGCGGTCCCGCTTGTATCCGGCGTGCCAGTAGCTGCTGGCCGCCAGCCATTCCAGCAGGTCTTCCTTCATCTTTATCTTGATCCCCTCATACGCATCGTCCTTCCACCGGTTCCACAGTTCTCTTGGATCGGCTTCCAGGTCGTACAGCTCGCCTTCCTCCTGGCCGATGTAGTAGACCATCTTGTGGGTCCGGCTCCGCATCATGATCTGGTAGTTGTCCTCGCAGAAGACATACTCCCGCGGGGTGACGGCGGCGTCGGGGTCCGCATAGGGCATGAGGGAACGCCCTTCCAGGTAGGCGGGGACCGGAACGTCGGCCGCTTCGAGTATGGTGGGCCCCAGGTCCATGAGCGAGACCAGGTCGTTTACGTGGTCGCCCCGGCGCAGTCGGTCCGGGTAGCGGATGATGAGCGGGATGTGGGTAATCGTGTCGTACATGAGCCACTTGTAGGCCATGCCGTGGTCGCCCAGGTTCTCGCCGTGGTCCGAGCAGAAGATGACCAGGGTGCTGTCCAGGTAGCCTCTTTCCTCCAGGGCGTCCAGGATTTCCCCCATCTTCTCGTCCACCGTGGTCACCTTCGCGTAATAGTGGCGGCGCATGTGGTCGATGCGGTCGTCGTTCGCCAGGTACATGTTGATGCCGGATTCGTGGCCGGCGGTGGAGAACATCTTCTTCAGCGCTTCATGCTGTCGGGGTTTTTCCGCCAGTTCGTTTTCCCGGGTTACCGGCCGGGGGATTTCGACTCCGTCGTACAGGCTCAGATGCCGGGGCAGCGGGTCCCAGGGTTCGTGGGGACCGGTAAATCCGATTTCGAGAAAGAAGGGCTTTTCGCCGCGGTGGCTCCGGATCCAGTTGAGCGCCGAGTTGCCAATGAAGACGTCGCTGTGGAACCGCTCCTCCTCGTGCCAG
>JAJECR010000128.1 GCA_022821935.1 Candidatus Latescibacterota bacterium | reverse complement strand
TCGCTGACCATCGACAACAGCGAGCAGATGCTGCCCGTCGAATACAGCGAAGTCACGATCACGCGCCGCTATTTCCGCTCCGGCGCGAGCGAATATCAGATCAACAAGGTGCCCTGCCGCCTCAAGGACATCACCAACCTCCTGCTGGACACGGGCATGGGCGCCCACGCCTACTCCATCATCGAGCAGGGCATGGTGGAATCAGTGGTCAACGGCAGTCCGCTGGAACGGCGCCAGCTCATCGAGGAAGCCGCCGGCATCAACAAGTACAAGACGCGGCGGCGGCTGGCGCAGCGGAAGCTGGAAGGGACCGAGCACGACCTGATCCGCATCGCCGACCTCCTGGAGGAAGTGGAACGCAGCGTGAATTCGCTCCGGCGTCAGGTGCGCAAATACGAACGATACGACCGGCTGATGCAGCAGATGAAGGACGTGGAGATCGTGGCCGCCTGTCACGAGTTCCACGATCTGCGCCGGAAGACCGAACCTGTCCGGGACCGGATCCGGAAGCTGGCGGACGAGAAAGAAACCCTCCTCGCGCGCATCAGGACCGCCGAAGCCTCTGTCGAAGAGAACAAGGCCGTCCAGCTGGAGAAGGAAACGCAGTTGCAGGACCGCCAGGGAGCCGTGAACCGGATCGACGATCAGATCCGCACGCTCAACGAAGAACTCCTGGTAAGCAAGGAGCGCAGCGCCGGCCTGGAGCAGCGGGCGAGTACCGCGTCGGAGGAAGCGCAACAGGCCGAGACCGAGCAGAAGCGTATCCGCGGAGACCTTTCCCAGATCGGCAGCGACCGCAAGACGCTGGACACCGCGCTGGAGCAGGCGCGCACTGCCTACGCGGCGCGGGACGCGGAAGCCAGGACGGCCAACGAGCGGATCGCTGCGGAGAAGGAATCTTCCCAGGTGCTGCGGAACCACAGCATGGCGCTTATTCAGAAGCACTCCGACGAGCAGGCGGAAATCAGCACCCTGCAGGCCCGCGAGGAGACCATGCGGAACAGGATGGGCGAGATCGGCGCCGCCCGGAAGCGTCTCGCGGAAGAACTGGAAACGAACAGGAAGGCAGCCGAAGCCGTCATGAAGGAACTGGCCGAGGCAAGGAAGGCGGTGGCGGAAAACACGTCGCTGAACGCTACCCTTCAGGAGTCCGCGCAGGACGCGCAAAACTGTCTCGAATCCGCCCGGGAAGCGTTGTCCGGTATCGAGACCGCTCTGGCCACGGCGGAAAAGGAACGGGCGCTGCTCGACCGCATGCACCGGCAGTACGAGGGATACGGCCAGGGAGTCAAGGCGCTTTTGACCAACGGCGCGGAGATCGATGGCTTCCGGGGCGTCCTGGCCGACCAGATCAAGATCGACAAGCAGTACGAATCGGTCATCGCGGCCTACCTGGACGACATGCTGCAGTATGTCGTGGCCGAAAGCGGGAAAGCCGCCGAAGCGGGCATCGACTACCTCCGGGAAAAAGAATCCGGCCAGGTTTCCTTCATCCTCCTCGACCGGATGAAACCCCGTCCGACCCCGTCGGAACTGCCTTTCGAGGACAAAGGCATTATCGGACGGGCGAGTTCCTTCGTCACTTCCGGCCAGGATGTCGACCCGGCGGTTATCCACCTGCTTTCCAGGGTGGTGCTCGTCAATGACCTCGAGACGGCATACCGCCTGTCGCCGCTGTTCGACACCGAGCAGGACTGGAAGCTGCTGACGGCCGGCGGCGAGGTCGTGGATCCGGCCGGTCTGCTGACCGGGGGATCGGCGGTTGAGGATGAATCGGATCTGCTTCAACGGGCGGAACGGATCGAAGCGCTGGACGGTGAAATAGCCGCCGGCCGCTCAGAGCGCGAAAAGACCCGGGAAGAAATCGAGGGGCTTTCATCGGAACTGGCCGCCTTGACGGAGCGTCAGTCGTCTGTCGGACAGGTCCTCGGCGAATCCCAGCGCGAGCTGATGGAACTGGAAGCCCGCGGGCGCCAGTGCGAATTCGAACTCGCGCGGCTAGGCGAACAGGACGGGGAGCTCGAACGGGAATCGGAGTCCCTGGCCGGACAGGTCGCGTCGGCGGCCGCGGACCGCGAGCAACGGAAGAAGGAACTGGAAAGGCTGGCGCGGGACCGCGCCACGGCCGAGGAAGAGGCCCGGACGCACCAGGAGTCCCTCGACGAACTGGAAGGGGAACGCCAGCGCCTCGCGGAATCGGCCCACGAGGCCCGGATCGCCCTCGTCAACCTGGAAAGCAGGAGCAACGAGCTGAATACGTCGGGCGAATTTCTCGCCCAGGAGAACGAGCGTCTGTCGAGGCTTCTCGAGCAGCGGAAAACCGAGGCGGTGGAGGCCGGGAGCCAGACGAAGGAACTGAAGCAGAACCAGGAGCGGCACGAGAAACAGCTGGAGGTCCTCTACAAGTCCAGGCGGGAACGGGAGGTGGACCGCGACGCCGTGTTCGAGGAACACCGGAACCTGCAGGACGAAGAGCGCGGGATGCAGCAGGGGCTTGGCGAAAGCCGGAACAGCCTGACCCAGGTGCAGGAGCAGGTGCACCAGGCGGAGCTGGAAGACGCCGAGCTTTACATGAAGAGCAACGAGATCCGGCGCCAGTTGATGGAGAGACACGACACCGATCCCGAAAGCATGGAGGAACTACCCCAGATAGAGGAACTGGAGGAATACTCCTCCGACGCCGCGCAGAACCTCCGGTACGACCTCCAGCGGAAGGTGGACGACCTGGGGCCCATCAACATGGCGGCGGTGGAAGAGTACCGGGCGAGCAAGGAGCGGCTCGATTTTCTCCAGCAGCAGCAGAACGACCTCATCGAGGCCAAGGAGAATCTGGAAAAGACCATCGTCAAGATGAACAAGGCCGCCCGCGACCGCTTCATGACCACCTTCGAAGACGTCCGGACCAACTTCATGACCACGTTTCAGACGCTGTTCGAAGGGGGCGAGGCCGACCTCAAGCTCGAAGAAGGGGACCCCCTCGAAACGGGCATCGAAATCATGGCGCGCCCCGGGGGGAAGCGGCTCCAGAGCCTGGCCCTCCTGTCCGGCGGCGAGACGGCCCTCACAGCCATCGCCCTGCTATTCGCCATCTATCTCGTGAAGCCCAGCCCCTTCTGCGTGTTCGACGAAGTGGACGCGCCCCTGGACGACGCAAACGTCCGGCGGTTCGCCAGCGCCATTCGCCAGTTTACCAGCGACACGCAGTTCCTGGTGGTCACCCACAACAAGCGGACCATGGAAGCCGCCGATTACCTCTACGGCATTACCATGGAAGAGCCCGGCCTGTCCAAGATGGTCTCCGTGCGCCTTGAGGATGCCGAATCCGAAGTACTGGAACCCGCGGCCGCCCCGGGCGAAGCCGCCCCGGGTGAAGAAGCCAACGGCGCCGGAACGGTCGGGGTATAGGTGATACTTGATCGTTATCGGAGTAGCCGGCGGCATCGCCTCGGGTAAGTCGACGGTGGCCGGGGTATTCGAGAAGCTCGGTGCCCGCGTTCTGGATGCCGACGCCATCGGCCACGATCTGCTGCGGACCGGCCGGATGCGCGACCGCGTCCGGGAGGTCTTCGGGGACGGCGTCCTGACACCGGAAGGGGACGTGGACCGGCGCGCCCTCGGCCGCGTGGTCTTCGGCAACGAACAGGCCAGGCAGGAGCTCAATCGCTTGGTGCGGCCCGCCATCCGCGTCGAGATTCGCCGCCGGATCGCTGGTATGCGCGGCGAGGGCTACGACGGGACCGTCGTGGTCGACGCGCCCCTGCTGGTCGACACCGGCCCCACCGACCTTGCCGACCGGGTCGTCCTCGTCACCGCGCCCGCCTCCACGCGAAAAGAACGGATCATCCGTCGCGGCGGCCTTTCCGAGGGAGAAGCCGAACAGCGTATCGCCGCCCAGGTGCCCGATGCGAAACAGGCGAGATGGGCGGATTATGTGCTGGAAAACAATGGCACGCGGAACGAACTGACTGAGCAGGCCGAGGCGCTCTGGAAGCGCATCGTTACCTGAAACGGACCCGTCTGAACTCCGGGCCTTGATCCATCCCGGCCCGCGCGGTCAAGGCAGCGCGTTCTTCAATCATCCTCGCCCGCCGCACTGTCCCTGTAGAGACCGCGTTCCTCAATGTATCCCGCCACTTCATCCGGGACCAGGTGGGCAATGGGAAGTCCTTCCCCCGCGCGCCGACGTATGTCCGTGGACGAGATGTCGATTTCGGGGAGATGGATGGTGACCACCCGGTCCCGCCAGCGCGGGTCCACCCCGGTGAGGTCTTTGCCCGGTCTCGGGACCGTCACGACTGTGGCCAGGTCGAATACCCGGTCCGGCGCGTACCAGGTGTCGATCTCGAGCAGGCTGTCGGCCCCGATGACGAGATAGATTTCACTCGACGCGCCGTAGATCCGCCGCACCTCTTCCAGCGTGTCCACGGTGTAAGACAACCCGGGGCGGTTGACCTCTAAATCCGAGACTTCGAAGTCGGGATCGTGTCGCACGGCCAGTTCCGCCATGCGGTACCGGTCATCCGGCGGGGCCATGGCGTGGCCCTGCTTGTGCGGCGGCCGGGCGGAAGGAACGAACAGGAGCCGATCGAGGGCGCAGCGCGCGACAACGCCCCGGGCAATGACCAGATGGCCGGTGTGAATCGGGTCGAACGTCCCCCCGTATACACCCAGCCGGCGGATTTTCACGGTGAGTTGCCGCTCCCGGAAACACCGGGCGTGCCGCCGTCCTGGGCCTGATCATAGGTTGAGGACGGCTCGAGCGAATCGGACGGACTGGACGCGTCGGAAGGATCGGACATATCGGATGGATCGGACGGCCCGGGCGGTCCGGATGTTTCCGCGTAGTTGCTTCTCAGGTCCTCAAGCCGCTTTCCGGCCTCTGACGACAGTTCGTTATCGGGAAAGCTCTGGATGAAGATATCGAACTGTTCGATGGCCTCCCGGTATTTCCCTTCCCTTGCGTAGCTTTCGGCGATCTCGTACTGCGCCCGGGAAGCCCAGTTGCTCATGGGGTACATTTCCAGCAGTTCCCCGAAATAGAGCCGGGCCGCTTCCCAGTCCTTCATCTTGAAGTAGAGGTTGCCGATGCGGTAGTCTTTCTCCGCGACCTTGTCGAAACACTCCTGAAGCAACGCGTGTACATCCGCGCTCCATTCGCTGTCGGGGTACTCGTCCAGGAAGAACTGGAGCTCGCGGATGGCTTCGAAGGTCTTGTCCTGTGTGAGGTGGGGTGGATTGGACTGGAGAAACGTGGCGTAGGCCAGTTTGTACTGGCTTTCATCGCTATAGGGACTCTGGGGGAAATCGCTGATCAACCGGCGGAATACGAGTATGGCAAGCGGGTATTCCTCCAGCTTGATGTGCGCTTCGCCCTGGTGGTACAGGGCATCGTCCACGATGTCGCTTCCGGAATGACTGAGGGTGATGGCCCTGAAGGCATCCAGGGCGTCCAGCCAGTCTTCCTGTTCTACTCGCTGTATCCCGTAGTCGTACAGTTCTTCCGCGGTCCACGTCGGATCGAATTCAGGCGGGCTGCATGCCCAAAGGACGAACAGGGCGAGGAAGATCCCCACAACGGGCATCCGGATGCGGCGTACAGGCAAGCGGCGTATGAGCGGGACCATCATACCGGCGGCCCCCATTGGGCTGAAATCGTCTGTTCGTCATGCCCGTGGGGTACCGGGATCGCGGACGAGACCGTACCGATCAGATCGTATTCCAGGGCGTCGGTGATGTCCACGGAAGCGAATTCGCCGGGCGTGAGGTTTTCACCGGTGACCAGCACCTCGTTGTCGACCTCCGGCGCATCGGCGGCGGTGCGCCCGCGGTAGTGCCCTTCTTCCGTCCGCTCGTCGATCAGCACGTCGACGGTCCTGCCCACAAAGGCCTGGTTGCGGTCGAGTGATATCTGTCGCTGCAGGGCCATGAGCCGATTGTATCGTTCCTGCTTGACCGGTTCGGGAACCTGTCCGTCGTACCGGGCTGCCGGCGTCTGTTCCTCCCTCGAATACATGAATACGCCCATGCGGTCGAATCGCGTTTCTTCCACGAAGTCGAAAAGTTCTTCGAAGTCCTCTTCCGTCTCGCCCGGAAAGCCTACGATGAAGGTGGTCCGGAGCGTCACGTCCGGTATCCGGGCGCGGATCCGTTTCAGGAGCGCGCGTGTTTCCTTCGAGGTCGTTTCCCGGTTCATGCGCCCGAGCATGGGATCCGATATGTGTTGCAGCGGCATATCGATGTAGTTGCACACCTGTTCCAGGTCGGCGAAGGCCTGGATCAACCCGTCGGTGAACCGTACCGGGTGATTGTACAGCGCCCGGATCCAGCGCACGCCCTCCACGCCGTTCAGCGCGGCAAGCAGGTCTTCCAGCCTGGCGGGTTCCGGCAGGTCTTTGCCGTACCAGGTGGTGTCCTGGGAGATCAGGTTCAGTTCCACGGCGCCCTGCCCGGCGAGCGTCCGGGCTTCGTCCACGAGGGAATCGACGGTCCGGCTTCTCTGGCTGCCCCGGATGGCCGGGATGATGCAGAACGTGCATCTCCGGTCGCATCCCTCGGCGATCTTCAGGTAGACGGAATGAGGGGGCGTGGCAATGAGCCTGGGATAGGAATAGTCGGTGGGCAGCGGCTGCCTTCGTATGTCCCGCAGGGTCTCGTGCCGGTCCTGCAGGCGGTCCAGCAGTTGAACGATCCGCGGGTATTGATGCACGCCTATGACGGCATCCACTTCCGGCATCTCGGCGACCAGGCTGTGGGCGTATCGCTGCGCCATGCATCCGGTGACCACGAGAGAACTGCACCGGCCGTCTTCTTTGAACCGCGCCAGGTCCAGTATCGTTTCGATGGACTCTTCCTTGGCGGGACCGATAAACGCGCAGGTGTTCACGATGATGACGTCCGCGTCTTCGTGGTCGGCCACCACGGCGTAGCCGGCCCGGGCCAGTTGGCCCAGCATGACTTCGGAATCCACCAGGTTCTTCGAACAGCCCAGGCTGGCGAGACTGATATTGGGCAAAACCTATCTCCGCGCGCTACCCGGCGTCTTTCAACGCAGGTCGACCCATTCGACATCCTCGGGCGTCGTCATCGTGAACAACCCGGGAGGGAGCTTCGTATTAAGTTGAAATTCCATGAAACGCAGGGTGGTCTCGGACCCCATATCGTCCGCATACACGACCTGCTTGGTAAGCCAGGTCCCTTCGTCCACCCATATGCGCAACGCGGGAATACCGTCGGTCGGCTCGACGGCGGCAAGCCCGAGTACGTAACAGGGCGTTCCGTCGACCGTTTCCCTGCCTTCCAGATCATACCGGTACTGGTTCGAGTAGTTGAAAATAAAATCATCTGGACGGCCTGCCCGGCCTGACCGTGTCCCCGCCGCGTCTTCCTGCGCCGTCGACACGATTACCTGCCGGTTTCCGTGCACATAAGTCCATAGCGATTCTCCGTCGGAAACGATGGTCTGGCCGGCCTCTTCAAGGCGCAGAAGGTTTTTGGCCCGCTGCAGAAACAGGCGGCCTTCGGTCTCGTTCCGCCGGTCGAGCACGGCCGCGTACGTCGTAACGGAATACCGGGCAGACAGCGACCGCACGCCGTCCAGCCGCTGACGCATCTTTCCGGTGACGGCTTCCGCCGAAAGAAGCTCCTCTGGCGGTTCATGTCCCTGAAACGCCACCAGGCCGGTTAACAGGCAGAACCAGAGATGCGCGGCCACGCCGCCTCCCTTCGCGAGATACCCGTGCAGATCAATCCCGACACAAGCCCGGAAATATGCATCGAAAACGCGCCTGCGTCAAGTTTTACCGCCGGTAAGCGGCCGGTGAACAACCGTATCGATAGATGCTTCGATTTATCGATGGGCGCTCTGATATAAAGAACGGGGAAAGCCCCCGTCGGTTCCCTCCCCGTTCCCTGCTAAAGCTGGTTTGTACCGCGGTCAATCCGTTCAGGGTATGGCGGGCCGCCCTCTTTCGTACCGCACCGTGCCGTCCACGATGGTATACAGGATTTCCGTATCCAGGATCTCGTTCTCGGGCACGGTCATGATATCCTTCGACAGCACCGTGAAATCCGCGAGCTTGCCCTGCTCGATGGATCCGAGCTCGTCTTCGTGGAACGAACCGTAGGCGGCGTCCAGGGTATAGGATCTCAGGGCCTCCTGGCGCGACATGCGCTGGTCGCCGAACATCCCGCCTTCGGGGGTCCCGTCCGGCAGCTCACGGGTCACGCTGGCATAGAACGAAGCAATGGGGCTGACGCCTTCGACCGGCGCGTCGGTCCCGTTGATGATCTTGACGCCTTCCTTCAGCAGCTTCTGCCAGACATAGCCGCCTTCTTCCGTGCGGGCGTAGCCGAGTCGGGCCGGCGCCCAGGGAAGGTCGGAGGTCGCGTGAATCCCCTGCATCGATGCGATCACGCCCAGGCTGGCGAACCTGGGGATGTCGGCCTCGTCCAGGATCTGGGAGTGTTCATCCCGGTAACGGTGGTCTTTCACGTGGGGAAACTCCTTCATCGCCTTCTCGTACATATCCAGCATCATGCGGTTGCCCCGGTCGCCGATGGCGTGGGTGCACACCTGCCAGCCGTTCTCCAGCCCGTAGCGCGCCGCCTCGTAGATGGAATCGGGCGCGGTGGTGAAGAAGCCGTAATTGCCCGGGTCGTCCTCGTAGGGCTCCAGCAGCCAGGCGCCCCGCGAACCGAGTGCCCCGTCGCCGCGCATCTTGACGGCGCGGACCGTCAGGAATCCGCCTGGATGAGACCACGGTTTTTGCAGCGCCCGCATGGTGTACAGGTTCTCGGCCATCACGTAAACCCGCATGTCCAGCTTGCCCTGGTCCGCGTATTCCTTGTACAGGTCGATTCCGTCCATGCCGACTCCGGCGTCGTCGAACATGGTGATGCCGTTTGCCAGGCATTCCTGGATGCCAAGTTCAAGAGCCTGGCGCCGCTGGTTTTCCGTAAACGGCGGGACCTCGACCAGGTACATGGCCAGGTCTACCAGTACGCCCGTGGGATTGCCGTCGGCATCCCGGATGATTTCTCCGCCCTCGGGTGACTCCGTCGTCCGGTCGATGCCCATCAGTTCCATGGCCCTGGCGTTGGCAAAGCCGGCGTGGCCGTCGGCTCTTCGCACGAACACGGGGTTATCGGGAACGGCCTCGCTCAGCCTGTGATGGGTCATGAACCCGCGGACGGTGAGAGAACTGCGGTCCGTCCACTTCTCCTCGTGCCACCCGCGGCCGGTGATCCATTCGCCTTCCTCCACACTCTCGGCCGCCGCCGCCACCCGTTCGATTAGTTCGTCGTAACCCGAAATACCGACCAGGTCGACCGTCATCTTCGCGACCCCGATGCCCATGAGATGGCCATGGCTCTCCTTCAAACCGGGAACCAGGGTCTGTCCCTCCAGGTCGATCACCCGGGTATCGGGACCAATAAACGGCTCCACGTCTTCGTTTACGCCCACGACGGCGATCCGGTTTCCGATGACGGCCACGGCCTGCGCCTTGGGCCGGCTGTCGTCCATCGTATATACCGTGCCGTTGATCAGCGCCAGGTTTGCGGTCGACTTGCGCACCTGGGCCTTGCCATCGGCGACCCACGCCAACGCCATCAGGCCCGCAATGGCTGCCGCCAGTAAAGATCTCCGCATGTTATCCTCCCTGGTATTTGCCGGTACGCCAATCCTGCGATCCGCTTTCCGACTCAGCCTGAATCTCATCCTCCACGCGCCGGCGCGGCCTGAATCCCATCCTCCGCTGTCCGGCGCGGCCTAGATCTCATCCTCCACGCGCCGCCGGCCCACTTCCTCCCGGATGTAGGCGATGATGTCGCGCGTCGAAGTGCCCGGGCCGAACAATGTACCCACGCCCAGTTCCGCGAGTTCCTCCGCGTCGGCCCTGGGAATGATCCCGCCGCCGGTGAGGAGCATGTGGTGGACGCCCTTTTCCCGCAACAGGTTCATCACGCGGGGGAAAATCGTCATGTGGGCGCCGGACAGGATGCTGAGGGCGACCACGTCCACGTCCTCCTGGATGGCCGCCTCCACGATCATTTCGGGCGTTTGCCGGAGGCCGGTGTAGATCACCTCCATACCGGCGTCCCTGAGCGCGCTGGCGACCACCTTGGCGCCGCGGTCATGGCCGTCCAGGCCCGGTTTGGCTACGAGAACGCGAATGTTTTCCGCCATGATCGATCTCTCTCTACCTGAACGATCCGCCCGGCTGCGAAACCGCGCAGGTGCGAATACCGCCCGGCTGCGAAACCGCGCTGGTGCGTACTCCGCGTCATACCGACGTCAAGCCGTGTCATATCGACAGGCTGTCCATGATCTCCCGGGCAGCCGCGAGGGGCTGTATCTCCCTGCGGGCCACGCGTTCGGACAGCCGGTCAAGCGTATCGCCCCCGTCGCGGCGCTCCGTCAACCTGCCGCGCCACAACTCGCCGAGTGCCCGCTGGATGGCCGAGCGGCCCTGGCGGAGCCGCCGCTTGCCCAGCCGGTCTTCGCCGGCGAGAAAGTCCCCGTGGGCATTCAACTGATCGTATAGACCGTCCATCCCCGTGTCGTCCCGCGCGCTGACAAGCACGACGGGCGGTTTCCAGCCTTCCGCCCACTGCCTCATGTCCACGATCATCCGGAGTTCGGAGGCGAAACGGTCCGCCCCTTCCCGGTCGGCCTTGTTTACGACCAGCACGTCGGCGATCTCCATCAGCCCGGCCTTCATGGCCTGTACGCTGTCGCCCGATTCCGGGGTGAGCAGGACGACGGTGGTATCGCTGACCTCGGACACGTCGAGGGCGGATTGCCCCACGCCCACGGTCTCCACAATGATAACGTCTTTGCCGAAAGCGTCAAGGGCGGTCATGGCGTGGGGCGTCGCCTCCGACAGGCCGCCCGCGTGGCTTCGGTCGGCCTGGCTGCGCACGTAGACTTCCGGGTCGTCCCACGCGCCCTGCATGCGCAGCCGGTCCCCGAGCAGCGCCCCTCCGCTGAAGGGGCTGGTCGGGTCCACGGCGATCACGCCAACGGTGCGCCCGTCCTTGCGCAACAGGGAGGTCAGTCGGTCCGCAAGGGTGCTCTTGCCGGCCCCGGGCGGACCCGTAATGCCGATTCGGCGGGCCTTTCCGGACCGGGGATACAGCGAGTCCAGTATGGCGGAACGACGGTCTCTGTCGTTTTCCAGCAGGGTGATGACGCGGGACAGGGCGATCCGGTCGCCGTCGAGGAAACGATCGAGTAGCTTCATAGCGGGAACGGAGGCTAGACTGTGGCGGTCTTGATGTCTTTTATGCGCAACTGCAGGCTGGTTTCGCCCCGGAAGGTGTTTTCCTCGAGGTTATAGGCCAGGTCGAGCTGATCCCGGCTGTCGTTGACTCGGTCGACGTGGTCCGCCATGCCGAAACCGATGGCGTCCATGACGCGGCCCTTCTGCTTTACCTTGAATTTCAGGTGTCTCTTATCCATCCCGATGGTCCTGGGTGAACCCACGAGACTCAGATTGCGGGATACGAGTACCGGATGGTGGTTCGCCGGGCCGAAGGGCCCCAGCATTTTCATAAGCTGGACCATGCGCGGGGTTACTTCGTCGAGTTCGATTACCGAGTCGATTTCGAGCCGGGGAATGAAATCCGCCGGGGTCGCGCGTGCCGCCACCACCTCGTGGAACTTGCGCCTGAACGCCTCGATGCGGTCCTTTTCGATGGTAAGGCCCGCCGCGTGGTGGTGTCCGCCGAACTGCACCAGCAGGTCGGAGCACTCCTTGATGGCGTTGTATAGATGAAAGTCGCCCACGGTCCGTGCCGAGCCGCGTCCCTTCTCGCCTGACGTCGAAATCATGACGACCGGCCGGTTGAAGGCCTCCACCATGCGGGACGCAACGATGCCGATGATGCCGGGATGCCAGGTGTCCGAAGCGAGTACGAGGCCCTTTGCCTCCCGGAGGAAGGGGTCCTTCTCCACGACGTCCCTGGCCGCTTCGAAGGTGAGAGTGTCCTCCTTGCGCCGTCGCTGGTTCTCTTCGTTCAGCTCCTTCGCCAGGTCCGCCGCTTCCCGCTGGTCTTCGGTGGTCAGCAGATCGACCACGCGCGTGGCGTCGCCCATGCGGCCGGCGGCGTTGATACGGGGCGCGAGCATGAAGAGCATGTGTCCCGTCGACAGTTCCTTCTCCCTCAGGCCCGCCACGTCGAGCAGCGCCAGCAGGCCCGATTTGTGCGTCTGCTGCATCATGTCCAGGCCGTACTTGGTCAGTACCCGGTTTTCGTCCCGCAGGGGCACGATGTCCGCCGTCGTGCCCAGGGCCACCAGGTCCATGTGCGTATACACCGCGTTCTCCGGCAGCCCCACGTGCTCGGCCAGCGCCTGCGCCACCTTGTAGGCCAGCCCGACGCCGCAAAGCTCCTTGAAGGGGTATCCGCAGTCGTCCCGCTTGGGGTTCAGTATGGCCACGCCGTTCGGCAGGGTCTCGCCCGGGACGTGGTGATCGATGATGACCACGTCGATGCCCATTTCACGGGCCTGGTCCACCTCCGCGTTGGCGGTGATCCCGCAGTCGACGGCCAGTATCAGCGTCACGCCGCGGCTTTTCGCTTCCTGCAGCCCTTCTATGGACAGCCCGTACCCATCCGTCATGCGATTGGGGATGTATGAGGAAATGCGGTCCGTCAGCAACTTGATCGTGAGGTACAGCAGGGTCGTCGCCGTCGTCCCATCCACGTCGTAGTCGCCGAAGACCATGATGTGTTCTTTACGTTCGATGGCGTCGGCGATCCGCTCCACCGCAAGGTCCATGTCCTCCATGAGAAAGGGACTGTGCAGATCGTCGAGGGTGGGCTTCAGGAAATACCGCGCGTCGTCGAAAGTCGAGACGCCCCGGTTGAGCAGGATCTGCGCGATCACGCGCGGGACGTTGATCAGCTCCATCATCCGGGGAACCTGGGGATGTTCGTCGTGTAGGACCCAGCGGCTGTTCATGGACCAGACCGGATGATGAAGTTGAGGGTGACCGTGGCGCCCGGCATGGCGCGCTGATAAAAGGAAACAGGTACGCCGGGAACCGTAAAACGTCCAAGCCGGCCGTAAGCCGAGTTCTGTGCCTTCGTGGCGAAGGTGGCGATCATCTATCTGGGACGACTGTCGCCAGCCGCCTCTTGCGACCTAACCCGAGAGTCTCCGGTTACCCGGCGGGCGAGACGGGCCGTCTCTCCTCTCCTATTCGGTCTTGCACCAGATGGGGTTTGTCCTGCCGGCCCGGTTACCCGGACCGCGGTGAGCTCTTACCTCGCCTTTTCACCTTTGCCTCCCCGAAGGGATCGGCCGTGTGTTTTCTGTGACACTTTCCGTGGCATCACTGCCCCCTGCCGTTAGCAGGCATCCTGCCCTGCGGTGCTCGGACTTTCCTCGCCCGCACATCGGCGGACGCGATCGCCTGGACGACTTGGGACGTTTTACACTGCTAATATACCCATTGGCGCGGCGCGGTTCAACCCCGGAGCGGGATAACCGGTTCTGTCCCGGCACGGGATAAACGCACAGGCGCTCCGGGCGGCGCATTACGGTCAGACGTATTTCAGTATCCCTGGCCTTCTTCCGTAATCAGGATCCGGCCGCAGCTTTCGCAGGAAACCAGCCTCTGTGCCTGGCGGATCTGCAACATGACCTGTAGCGGAATCACGTGGAAACAGCCGGAGCAGGCCCCTTTCTTCACAGGTACGACGGTCATGCCGCGCAGGTTCCGCCGAATGCGGTCGTATACCTTGAGGACCTGGTTCTCCACGCGCATGGACATTCTCTTTCGCTCGTCCATTTTTACGGCCACGTCTTCGTCTACCGCCGAAAGCCTGGACTCGAGTGCCGTGCGTTCTTCATCCAGGCGTTCGATCAGCGATTCGGTCTCGCCGCGCATGGTCTCCAGCGTTTCACTTTCCGTCTCGGCATCGGTGATCAACTGCAGTATCGCGTCCTCGAGTTCCGCGATAAGAGTCTTCTGCGCCTGGATCTCTGTCTGGAGTGCGTCGTACTCCTTGTTGGTCTTCACGCTGTAAAGCTGACCCTGGTACTTTTTGACCTGCTCCTGGGCGGTCTGCAGTTCCCGCTCGCGCTGACGCCGGTCTTTCTCGATTTCCGCGACCTTCGTTTCCTGGTCCGCCAGCCCGGTTTCCGCTTCGGTCTGGGCGGTGCTCATCGTCTCCAACTGATTGGGAATGTCTACCTTGTACTGTTCGAGTTCGTGCAGGTCCTGATCCGTCTTTTGTAATTCCAACAGCGCTCTCAAACTTTCCTGCATGCGACCTTATCCCTCCATGGAGATGAAAAGGCGGACAAAAAAAAATGCACTCTGACAGTGCATTTCTCTTCGTTTCAATCTGGTTTTACCGAGCCCCGGGTCCGAAGAGGCAAACGTAGACGGACCGTGCAGACAATCGGGCTCGTAGACATATCCACCCTTTTCCCAATACTACTTGATTTTTCGGTCATAGCTTGTAAAGATAATGCCGGAGGCGCGTAGTGTCAACCAAAATCACAGGAGGGTATCATGGGTTCGATCATTCGATTACGCGGCAATAAATCAGAAGATACGGTCGAATTGAGTATTGTCGTTTCCAGGTGGATGTTCGCCGGCTTCGTGGCACTGATCGTCGCCGCCGTTTCCCTGGGTTACGCGGTTTTGCCGGCCCAGTCTCAGGACGACCGGGGCCGCAAGGCCGTCGCGCCCGGCCAGAACTACAGCGAGGCCATAGAGGCGGGCGACTTCGTGTTCCTTTCCGGCAAGATCGCGGCCGTCCGCGGCCGGATTATCCCGGGCGGCATCGAAGCGGAAACGAAGATGGTCATGGACAACTTGCAGAAGGCGCTGGCCAAGTCCGGGCTGACGATGGACGACGTCGTCAAGGCCACGGTGTTTCTACGCGACCTGAACGACTTTGCCGCCATGAACGAGGTGTACCGGTCCTACTACACGGCCGATCCGCCGGCCCGTTCCACCGTCCAGTCGGGGGTCGTCCTGAACGCCGGTATCGAAATCGACCTGATCGCCTACCGCGGCGGCAAGTAGTCGACCGATCGCTCCGGAGAGCGAATGGAAGCGAAAACGACCGTTGGCGTGATCGGACTGGGGCTGGGTCAGGCGCATCTCGCCGGTTACCTTCGGCACGACCGGGTGGAAGTCGTCGGGCTGGCCGACCTGGATGCGGGACTGGTCGAGCGCACCGCATCGGAGCACGACGTGCCCCACGCGGTCACCGACTACCGGGACCTGCTCGCCCTAGAACCCGATCTCGTCAGCGTCTGTCTGCCCAATTTCCTTCACGCTCCCGTGACCATCGACGTCCTGGACGCCGGCGCCCACGTGCTGTGTGAAAAGCCCATGGCGCTGAACGCGGCCCAGGCGCGGGACATGGTCGCCGCCGCCCGGCGCCACGGGCGGTACCTGATGATCGCCCTGAACAACCGTTTCCGCACCGAGACGCAGATCCTGAAGAAACTCGTCGAACAGGACGTGCTGGGCGACATCTATTACGCAAAGACCGGATGGCTGAGGCGGAGCGGCATTCCCGGACCGGGAACCTGGTTCACCCGCAAATCCCAGGCCGGGGGCGGTCCATTGATCGATCTCGGCGTCCACATGATCGATCTCGCGAGATGGCTCATGGGCAACCCGCGTCCCGCGTCCGTGACAGGCGCGACTTTTAACCGGCTGAGCGACTCAGTGGAAGGCGTATTCGACGTGGAAGACCTCGCGGCGGCCTTCATCCGGTTCGAAGGCGGCATCACGCTTGTCGCGGAGACGAGCTGGGCCTCCCACGTCCCCTCGGAGGGATCGTACGTCAAGCTGATGGGCACCCGGGGCGGCGCGGAGATCACGGGCAACGACCTGACCGTCTACACCGATCTGCACGGCGAACAGGTGGATATCACGCCCGCTTACGCGCCGCGGGAATGGTCGGACTGCATCGCGGCCGAGATCGCCCATTTCGTGGACTGCATCCGTACCGGCCGCACCCCTATGTCGACGGGCGAACAGGGGGTCGAAATCATGCAGATCCTGGATGGCATCTACGCGTCGGCCGCGGAGAACCGGATGGTCCACATCGCCTAGGAATCGCCTGTCGGGCCTACCTGTCCGGTCCATCGTCCGCGCCGAGTCCGAATTCCCGGAGGTTGGACCTTATCATTCTGTCGCCGGGCTTTGCGGACAGGGCGCTGCGGTAGGCTGCCGCGGCATCGGACCTGCGGCCGGACCGTTCATAGGCGACCGCCAGGTTATTCCACGCCGGCGCGTCATGCGGGTCCTCCGCCACGATGCCTTCCCAGATCGTCACCGCCCGGGACCAGTTTCCTGCCCGCGCCTCGGAGAGGGCCCGGCTGTCGCGGGTAACGATCAATCGGCGGGTAACCTGAATCTGTTCCCGGACCAGGCCGGCCATCAGTCGGTCCACGATGCGCCTGGCGAGGACTTCGGTCAGCACGGGGGACACGAACTCGACGGAGACGGCCCCATCCGGCGGCGCTTCGGCGGGTTCGGGCAACACCGTGCGATAGGTTTCGGATTCCGTAACGGAATAGCCGCCGATCAGCCTCTTCGAGCCGACCCCGTAGACCCTGAGCGTGGCCGTAACGACCGCTGTCTGATCGATGTGCGGCAGGACATAGGCCTTGTTTATGAAACGGGTGTCGGATCGTCCGAGTCCCACCCCGATGGACTCTTCCTCCCGAAAGACTTTTACCTCTCCGTACTCTTCCGTATAAGCCCGTTCAATATGGCCGATCAGCGTGATTCCGGCGTTCATTTCTCCTCCCACGACCAGCGCGAGAGAATCGGACACCTGTCCGGCTTCGTGGGGATGGCGGGACAGCGTCCGAAGCACCGGACGCATTTCTATCGTCGGCAGGGTGGAATCCGCTACCAGGGCGCGGGCGAACAGATACCCGGTCAGGTTGTTCAGGGCCAGGTCGCTGCCGTTGAACCCCACGAAGGAGATCGTCCCGTCTTCTTCGGGAAGGCCGAGCAGGGGCGACCGGTAAACGTCGAATCGGACGGAGAGAGAAGATGCGGCGCATCCGGGGATACACGCCAGGGTTGCCGCGGCCAGGAGCGGCAGGACCGTTCTGTAGGATGAAGCGGTCATGGTACCTGGATAGGTACGCCCTTTTGTCCCGGTGTGTCAAGCCGATTCGGGACGCGCGCTCCTCCGCCCGAACTCCCCGAAAGAGGTTGACAATCAGGCTGGCGGTCCTTACTCTACGCATGACCAGAAGCCACGTCAGTACGGGTTAAGGAACATGTCCTCGTCACAGAAGCCTCCCGGGTCCGCGGTACCCGGCAAGAAGTCCGGTAAAGCACCCGGGAAGACGCGTCCCGACCCGGTCCGCCGCCGCCGATTCCTGCAGAAATGCCTCGGCGCGCTCGGCGGTATCGGTTCCCTGATGGCCGTCTATCCTCTCATCCGGTACATCGAACCGCCCCCCGAGGCCGAAGGCAGCAGCCGGGTTGAAATCGACCGGGAATCCGTTCCTCCAGGCATGTCCAGGACGGTGATCTACCGGGGCCGGCCGACCATTGTAGTCAACACGTCCGACGGTTACATCGCCTACAACGCCGTTTGCCCCCACCTGGGCTGCGTCGTCAAGTGGGAAGGAATTACGCAGAGCCTGATCTGTCCCTGTCACGGCGGCAAATTCGGCACCGACGGCAGCGTCCAGGGCGGTCCGATTCCCGGCCCCCTGACCGCGGTCGAGCTGTCCGTCACCGACGACAAGATCATCATCGGCGCGTAACCGGTGTCCGGACGTTTCTCCATACGCGGAGCATGAAACCAGCCACTATGATCAGACGCCTGTCCAACCGGTTGTACAACTGGCTCGATGATCGTGTGGAAATATCGATTGTCATCGGTTTCTGCCTCAGCCAACTGACCAAGCCCGTCCCCCGCCATCTCAACTGGCTGTTTTCCTTCGGCACGGTCACCCTGGTTTTCTTTCTATCCCAGGCCGTCTCGGGCGTCTTCCTGATGATCTATTACGAGGCTTCCGCCGATACGGCCTACGAAAGCGTCAGATACATCATGGAGCAGGTGCGCTTCGGCTGGCTCATGCGCCAGGTACATTCCTACGGCGCCAATTTCATGATCGCCTTCCTGCTGCTGCACTCGGTCCGCGTTTTCTTCTACGGGGGATACAAGAAACCCAGGGAGCTCACCTGGCTCTTCGGTTTCGGCCTGCTGGTCGTAACCCTGGCCTTTGGCTTCACCGGCTATCTTCTACCCTGGGACCAGCTTTCCTACTGGGGAACGACCGTAGGTACGGAAATCGCCGCGGCGACCCCGGTCATCGGCGAGTATCTGCTGATCCTCATGCGGGGCGGGGAGATCATTTCCGACGTCACCCTCACGCGGTTCTTCATGCTTCACGTCGTGCTGCTGCCATGGGCGTTCGTCGCCCTGGTCGCCGTGCACCTGATCCTTATCCGGTACAAGGGCATCTCGCCGCTCGAAGGAACGGATGTGCCGGAGAAGTCGCCGGAAGAACTGAAGAAAGCCGGCGGCAAACCTTTCTACCCCCAACACGTGATGAAAGAAGCCATCGTGGTCCTGCTGGTGCTGGCATCGATGATCTTCATGATCATATACTACCCCCTGCCGTTGCACGAAAAGGCCGATCCCTTCAACACGCCGGTCGGGGTCAAGCCGGAATGGTATTTTCTCTCCTCCTACCAGGCGTTGAAATACCTCCCGAAAACCATCGGCATCATCGGGTCCGGCCTGGTGGTCCTGGCCATCTGCCTGTTGCCCTTCTGGGACCGGACGCCGGCCCGCAAACCGTCCCGCCGGCCCATCGCGACGTCTCTCGGCATCCTCTTCATCGTCCTGAACATCGTGCTCGCGCTGCTCGGCAAGATCTCGGAAACGGAAATGACCATTATGGGTACGCGGTACCATTTCGACATCTACGGCTGGCCCCACGCCATCGCGACGGTCGAGGAACCGGCAACCGAACCGGACGCCGGCAGCGAGGGAACCGAATGAACGAATGGATGCGTGACGGACGTCCAACGCGCGTTGGCGCGGGAAGCCTCCTGCCCGTCAAATCACGGGGATATCCCGTGAAGGCCGCGCTCGTTCTCCTGGCGGGCCTGTCCCTCTCCTGGACGTTTGTCGGTATCGCCGAAGCACAGCAGGCCGCGACGGCCAATACCTGCGTCTCCTGTCACGCCGGCCTGGACGACGAGGACATGAGCCTGCCGGTATTCGAATGGCAGCGGAGCGTACACAGTCCCGCGGGGATTTCCTGCCAGGACTGCCACGGTGGAAACCCGGCCAGCAATGTGGAGGACGTAGCGCACGATGTCGAAATGGATTTCGTAGGATTGCCGGACCCTTATATCATACACGAACTGTGCGGCGAGTGTCACCAGGTACAGATGGACAACTACGTGCCCAGTCCCCATGGACTCGAGGGTGATTTCTGGCCCAACTGCGTGGACTGTCACGCGAACCATGAAGTGCTCTTTCCCACGGCGTCGCTGATTTCCACTCCCGATAACTGCGAAGACTGTCACGAACAGGTAATCATGGACGACTTCATCGCCCTGACCGACCGGGGCCTGGAGCCCGTGAACGAGTTTCGACAGGCGGCGGAGGAGATCCGTTCAGCGGGTGTTCCGGTCGACATGATCCTGGCCCAGGCGTCCCTGGCACGGGATGCCTACATCCAGCGGGCCTCCCACGTGTTCGTACTCGAGGAAATGATTGCTGTCGTCGATTCGCTGGAGCAGGTCTATCCGGGCATCCAGAAGGAAGTGGATACCGCCCGCACCGAAGTCGACACCCGGCGCAGGTTCGGCTGGATGTTCATCGGCCTCTTCCTGGTGCTTGCCGGCGTCATCTGGCTGTACCGCCGTGTTCTGCCGGATCCATGAGCGGACGGATGACAATCATCGGTCGACAAGCCGGATCCTTAGGCGAAGCGACCCGGCGCTCGCCCGGATCAGTCAGGCCATTTCAAGTCGTTCGAATCTTCAAGTGAGTGAGATCAATCCATGTACGCGCGTCTTGTCCTTTGCATCTTTTGTATCCTGCTCGCCGTCTCCGCTCTACGGGTCACTGCCGATACCTCCAGTACCATCCGGCCCGTGCCCGACGGCAAGGGCACGGCCACGCTGGCCCAGGCCGTGCTGCGTCTGCCCGTCGTCGCCAGCCTGCTGCACACCGGCGCCCACCCCGATGACGAAAACAGCGCCCTGGTCGCCTATGTAAGCCGCGGGCTGCACGCCCGGACGGCCTACCTGTCGCTCAACCGGGGAGAAGGCGGCCAGAACCTGATCGGCCCCGAACTGTACGACGCCATCGGCGTGATCCGGACGGAAGAGCTGCTGAGCGCCCGGCGTTTCGACGGGGCGGAGCAGTTCTTTACGCGGACCTACGACTTCGGTTTTTCCAAGTCCGCCGGGGAAACCCTGGAATACTGGAACGGAGATGAAATGCTGCTGTCGGACGTGGTGCGCGTCATACGCCGCTTTCGCCCAGACGTGATCGTATCCGTCTTCGCCGATTCACCCCGCGACGGTCACGGCCATCACCAGGCTTCCGGGCGGATCACCCGCGAAGCCTTTTACGCCGCCGCCGATCCGGAACGTTTCCCGGAACACCAGCGGGACGGGCTGCGGCCCTGGCAGGCCCGAAAGCTGTATATCAACAACACGCGGGCCTCCTTCGACAGCATCGATTCACTCGTGGTCGACGTGGGGACCTACAGTCCCGTGCTGGATCGATCCTACCGGGAACTCGGACTGGCGGGCCGCAGCATGCATCGCTCCCAGGACATGGGAACGCTCCAGCCCAAGGGTCCGGCGACGACGAGGATCAAACTGGTGGCCCGCGCGGGCATGGCGGATTCGGACGGGGACGGCCACCTGTTCGATGGACTGGACACGACTTTCATGCGGTTCCACGCCATGGCCGGATCGGATGCCGAAGCGATCCCGGAATTCAAGGCGCGCCTCGGCCGGCTGGACGCCCTGGCCCGTGAGGCCGTGGACGCCTACAGGCCGCTGGATCCCACCGCCCTGCTCGAACCCGTGCTGGAAGGCCTTCGGACCATCCGGGCGCTCCGTGAAGATCTCGTTCATAGCGCGCTGCCCCGTAACGCGCTCGCCGACATCCTCTTTCGGCTTGACCAGAAGGAAGATGACTTCACCAACGTGGCGGTCCTGGCCCACGGCATCGCCTTCGAAGTGTTTGCCGTCGACGACCGGGTGGTTCCGGGCGACACGCTCGGCGTGGACCTGGTCTTGTTGAACCGCAGCGCGAAGCCCGTCCGCGTCACGCGCCTCGGCCTGGACGTCCCGGAAGGATGGACCGCCGCGTACGGTCAGGTCCCGGAGGAACCGACCGAGTCGACCGAGCCGGCCAACCTGGCCGCGGACATCGGGTACAACGAAAGCGTGGCGGGGGCATGGCGGGTATCCGTTCCCCCCGATGCCCGTCTCACCCGGCCCTACTGGCACCGCCGTTCTCTCAACGACCGAAACGTCGAGGTTGAAGAAACGGCGTGGATTGGATTGCCCTGGAGTCCCCAGCCCGTCGTCGGCCGGGCCGGATTCTCCGTGGACGGCGTGGATATCGAAATCCGGCAACCCGTGCAGTACCGGTTCGCCGACCGGGCCTTCGGGGAGATCCGGCGAGAACTCCAGGTGGTGCCAGCGCTTTCGGTCACCATGGATCCCCAGGTAGTGGTCGCCAAATCAGGGCGGGGAAGTCCCTTGCGGTTCAGCGTATCCGTGCTAAGCAACGTGAACGGGACGATAGCAGGCGATTTGTCGCTCGAAGCACCGGACGGATGGGACGTTTCCCCATCCGATGTTCCCCTGTCTCTATCGGGGAAGGGCCAGACGGCCACGTACCGCTTTGCAGTAACCCCGGCTCCGGGAGCGCCGGTCGGCGCCCACGAGGTACGGGCGGTGGCGCGGGCCGCCGGTAACGAATACCGCGAGGGATACGAGGTGATCGCCTATCCCCACATAGAGCCCAGGCACCTGTACCGCGGGACGGTTTCCACCGTTCAGGTCGTCCGGGTCGAAATGCCGGAGAACCTGAATGTGGGCTACATCATGGGTACAGGCGACCAGGTACCCCTCGCGCTGGAGCAGATGGGTGTCCCGGTACAGTTGCTGACGGAAGAGGATCTCGCCACGGCGGACCTGGGTATCTTCGACCTGATCATCGCGGGCATCCGCGCCTACGAAGTCCGGCCGGATCTCGTCGCCGTGAACAGGCGCCTGCTGGATTACGTGGAAGCCGGAGGCGTCTATATCGTCCAGTACAACAAGTACGCCTTCAACGCGCGCCAGTACGGCCCCTACCCCTTCTATATCAACCGACCCCATGACCGGGTAACCCGGGAAGACGCGCCGGTGGAAATCCTGGTACCGGATCATCCCGTATTCAACCGGCCCAACCGGATAACGGACGCGGATTTCGAGGGGTGGGTACAGGAACGCGGCCTGTATTTCCTGGGAGAATGGGATCCCCGCTACATGCCGCTCATGGCCTCGCAGGACCCGGGGGAAGCGCCCAGGGCCGGCGGACTCGTCGAGGCCCGCTACGGCAAGGGCCGCTATATCTACACGGGTTACGCCTGGTTTCGCCAGCTCCCCGCGGGCGTGCCGGGAGCCGTGAGACTATTTGCAAACCTGGTCGGCCTGGCGGTCGAGAACCGGGAACCGTAGGTAATCGACACGGACACGGATGTTGGTCTCGCGTCGGTAAGGCGCGGGACGGACGTCACCCTGCGGTACGTGTGCGCTACAGGGGCACCTCGGTGCGCCATTCCGGGAAGCGTTGGTCGATTCCCCGGATGAGATCGTTGTACGCACCGCGGAACTGCTGCGTGACGGGACCGATGTTCCCGTCCCCGATGTCGTAGTTGTCGATCGAAGCGACCGGTGTAACCTCCGCGCCCGTCCCGCACAGGAAAACCTCGTCGGCCGTATACAGTTCCGTGCGGTCGACCTCTCTTTCCACGACCGGCATCTCCAGGATGTCCCGCCCGATCTTCAATATCGTATCCCGGGTGACGCTCACCAGGATATCGGCCGTCACCGGGGGCGTGATCAGTACGCCGTCCTGGATCATCATCAGGCAGGCGCCCGGCGCCTCGCAGACCTTGCCCCGGTTGTTCAGCATGATCGCTTCGTCGAAACCCTTGAGCGTGGCGTCCGTCCACGCGATGGCGCTGTTCCGGTAATTAGCCCAGCACTTGATGCGGGCCGGGAGCGTGTTGTCCGAAATGCGCGTCCAGGAACTGACTGAACACCTGGCGCCGTCTTTTCTGCGCAGGTTCGAGCCGTAGGGAAAGGTGTGGACGTAGACGTGGGCAGGACCCGCCATCTTGTTGAGATACACGTCGGGGGAGAAATACACGGTCGGGAAGATGTAGACGTCCTCCCGGTACCCGTGGACCCGGCACAACTCGAGTGAGCCGTTCCACACGTCTTGCAGCGTGTACGGCGTCTCCATCCGCATCAGCTTGATCGACCGGTACAGGCGTTTCAGATGGTCTTCGAACCGGAAGACGAAGAGATTGTCCCGGTCCTCGTTCCAGTAGGCCCGGATCCCCTCGAAAATGGCGTGGGCGAAGATATGGCCCTGCGTGACGTGCACCGTGCCCTGGTCCCAAGGGATCTGCTCCCCGTCAAGCCAGATGTATTTCGAATGCTCCTCGCCCCACATTTTCTTCTTGGCCATACCCACGCTCCTTCAATGATTTGATCCGGTGTCCGGGTGTGCCTCTGTTTCTTGTCCGGCCGGTTCCCACCGGTCCGGGCGGTCCGGCTTCTTCTACGCGCGGTCCGGCTCCCGCCGGTCCAGGCTATTCGGGGCATCGTCCTTCCACAACTCCTCCAGGCTCGCACGCAGGTCATACTCATCCTGCCGCAGGACGTCCACCTGCCGGCACGACATGCACCACTGCAGGACCAACGGCTCGTCATCCCGTGAAACCGTGCGTATCGTTACCCAGAACTCGACGCCGTGGGGACAGCCCGACCGGGTCCTCTGAAACTCGGGGAGGATGTGGTGGACCTTGTCGTCGGAAGGCGTCAGGCCGACGAAGGAATCCTCGTAGGACCGGATGGGCATGTGCTTGGGATCCAGTAGAGAGACGAGAAAGGGTCTCGAAATGCTGAGTATTTAATAGACCGGCGACGCCGTCGTGTCAAGGGATATCCCGTCGCGGCCCATTGGTCTGGATCGCACGGCCCTTCCCCAATTTCGCGGGTACGGGAAACGGTACGCGAAACCAGGTTTACACGGGGCAAAAACACGGCGTCACAGCGCCCGTCCCGTCATAGAAGACACGGGATTCATCTTGACCGTCCGCGCCGCATCTTGTTATTCTAACCGGCGTAAACCGCACGATTCCCTGCGATTGTCCATAGCGCGCATTACAGGAGCGATCATGGTCCACCACTTCGACCCCATCCGCTATTACTCCACCATGGGTACGCATGAACCCGCCCTGCGCGTAAAGGACGGGGATACCGTAATCACCTCCACGGTCGACGCCCGGGGGAAGGATCGTACGGACATGCCCGTGACGCCCCCCGGCAACCCGCAGACGGGCCCCTTTCACGTCGAAGGCGCCGAACCGGGCGATACGCTCGCCGTGCATCTGGACAGGCTGACGCCCAACCGTCCTTTCGGGTGGACCCGGCCGACCGTGGCGCCGAACGTGCTCGATCCCGACTACGTGCGGGAAACCGCGGGGGAAATGGGGAGCAGGGACGACCTCTGCAGGTGGGAGGTGGACCTGGACCGGGGGACGGTCACGCTGGTCGAACCGGACGACACCCGTCTCGGCCGCCTGACCCTGCCCATGGCGCCCATGACGGGGTGTTTCGGCGTGGCGCCGGACAAAGGCCAGGCGATCTCGACGGCCACGTCCGCCAGCCATGGCGGAAACATGGACTACCGTGGATTCGTGGAAGGCGTCACCGCGTACTTCCCGGTGTTCGCGCCCGGCGCCCTGTTTCACATCGGCGACGGCCACGCCGTGCAGGGAGACGGCGAGATCGTCGGTACCGGTGTAGAGATCTCCTTCGACGTGCAGTTCACCTTTCGCGTGCTCAAGGGTAAGCGAAGCGCCTGGCCCCGTGGGGAGAACGCGGACTACCTGTTCACGGCGGGCAACGCCCGGCCCCTCGACCAGTGTGTCCAGCACGCGACCACGGAAATGCTGAGGTGGCTGCAGGCCGATTACGGCCTCGACCACAGGGCGGCCCATACGTTGCTCGGGCAATGCGTCGAGTACGACATGGGGAACGTGTTCGATCCCGCGTACACCATGGTATGCAAGGTCAGAAAAGACCTGCTCGCAGGACTGGGCATCGACACCAGGTCGGTACACACGGACCTGGCCGAAGCCTGACCGGCGATCCGTTTTGAACAACCCGGAGAATGGAGACCCTCATGAACAGACTGGAAGGGCACGTGGCCTGGATCACCGGCGCGGGTACCGGCATCGGCCGCGGCATCGCACTGGCCCTGGCCCGGGAAGGCGCGGACGTGATCCTTTCAAGCAGGCGGCGCGAGCCCCTGGAGGAAGTCGCCGCGGAAGTGGCGTCCGCCAGCCGCCGTGCGGAGATCGCACCCCTGGACGTGACCGACCGGGAACAGACAGGCGCGGCTGTCGCAAAGGCGGCGGAACAACTGGGATCCGTGTCGATCCTGGTAAACAACGCGGGCGTCAATACGCCCCTGCGCACGGCCACCGAGATGGCGGTGGAAGACTGGGACCTCGTGGTGGACATCAATCTCACGGGCGCGTTCAACTGTTTTCGCGCGGTCTACGAACAGATGAAGGCCCGGGGTGAGGGCAACGTCATCAACGTCGCGTCCATGGCCGGACGCCAGGTCTCCCTCCTCGGCGGAGCCGCCTATTGCGCGTCCAAGCACGGCATGGTTTCGCTGACCCATTCGATCAACCTCGAAGCCGCCGAGTTCGGGCTCCGCGCGTGCGCCATTCTGCCGGGCGAGGTGAAAACGCCCATCCTCAAGAACAGGCCCCAGCCCGTGTCGGAAAAGCGCCTGTCCCTGATGCTCACGCCTGAAGACATCGCGGATACGGTCGTATTCGTCCTCTGCCAGCCCGCCCACGTGGTCATACCCGAAATGTGGGTCATGCCCGCCTACCAGGTATCGGCGCAACCGCTTCCCTGAGGCCGCCGGACCGAGGCGGTGAACACTGGCCGCGGAACTCGCCGGCGCACCGTTCTCCGCCGCCTCCTCAGGGCCGTCGCGTTGAGGTGGTGCGCGGCCTCTCCGGGGCGCCCGACTGTTCGGTTTAGCGATTGACAGCGACCTGCCGATAGCGTAGTTTCGAGTGGACGCCGAATCGGTCGGAATCCCGTTCAAGATGGTTGTTCGACGAAGGGATGGCATGTCGCCGCCGTGCCCGTAGCAGCGTCCCGGCCTGAGGCCTGAGTCATCCGGTTCCGAGCCTTCCTATTCCCGTACCATGAACAGTCCGACAGAATCCGTCATCCTGCTGGCCGAAGGTTCCTCCCGCGGGCGGGAGGAGAAACACTACGGCCTGACCCAGCGCGGTTACCGCGTGATCGCCGTGGAGAACAGCGACCAGGCGCTCAATGTCCTGGCCGCGGAACCCACGAGCGTCATCATCTCGGACCTGAGCGCCCCGGGAATAGACGGACTGCGCCTGATGGGCGTCGCCCTCGGCAGGAATCCCGAGATCGGCGTCATCCTGATGACGGAACCCGGTTCCATGGGCCTGGCCGTCGCCGCCATGAAGGAGGGGGCGTACGACGTACTGGAAAAACCCGTCTTCGTGGAGAAGCTCGCGGCGGAGATCGAAAAAATCCTGGACCGGCAGCGCATCGTGCAGGAAAACCAGAAGCTGCTGCACCAGCTGGACACCCGCTATGGATTCGAGAACATAGTGGGGCGGTCCGCGTCCATGCAGCGCATCCGGGAGCAGATCCTCCAGATCGCCGACACCCAGTCGACGGTGCTGATCTTCGGCGAGAGCGGCACGGGCAAGGAACTGGTGGCCCACGCCCTCCACCAGGCCAGTTCCCGCCGGGACAGGTCCTTCGTGCCGGTCTTCTGCAACGCCCTTTCGGAAGGGGTGATCGAAAGCGAACTGTTCGGCCACGAAAGAGGCGCCTTCACGAACGCGGTCAAGACCTACAAGGGCCGGTTCGAACTGGCCGACGGAGGCACGCTTTTTCTCGACGAGGTGGGCGAGTTGTCTCCGTCCACGCAGGTTAAACTATTGCGGGTTCTCCAGGAGCGCAAGTTCCAGCGGGTGGGCAGCGGGAGCTGGCTGCAGACGGACACCCGGGTCGTCACGGCGACGAACCGCGACCTGGAAGCCGAGATCGAGCAGGGACGCTTCCGGGAAGACCTCTATTACCGCCTGCGCGTGGTGACGCTTTCCCTCCCGCCCCTGCGAGAACGGAAAGAGGATCTCCCCCTGCTGATCGACCACTGCATCCGCCGGTTCAGCGAACGGGAGAAGAAGCCGATCGAGCGCATCGACCCGCGGGCCCTGGAACTGCTCTCGACCTACCACTGGCCGGGCAACGTCCGCCAGCTCGAGAACTGCATCGAGGGCATGATCGTCATGGGAACGGGGGAAGCCCTGACCGTGGCCGACGTCCCGGAGTTCATACGGCATACCCAGTCGGAATCGCCGGCGGTCCCGTTGAACGAAATCCCGGAACGCCAGGATGACCTGTCGCCGGATTTCATCCGCTACCTCGCCATGAAGATCGCCGAACAACGCAACGTGCCCGTGCGGTCCATCACCGACGGCGCGCTGGCCGTGCTGGCCTCTGTCGACTGGTCTGGAGACGGCGGATCGCTGCGCCGCTGCCCGGAAACCATGGTATTGCTCGCCGATGGATCCGCCCTGGACGTGGAGGACATTCCGGCGGAGTTTCTGCCCCGCCGGCCCGGGGAATCCGGTCCGGACGGTGAGAACGAAGACGGCGTTGACATCCGTGTCGGCATGTCGATGAAGGAAAGCGAACGAAGGCTGATCGCCGCGACCCTGGCCGCTTGCGGGCAGAACAAGGCGCGGACCGCCCGGGTACTGAAGATCGGCCAGCGGACCCTCTTTCGGAAAATCAAGACCTATCACCTGGAGTAGCGCTTGCCAACGAGTCCCGGAGTGGAAGAGCGGACGATTCTCGTCGTGGACGGCGAAACGGACAGCCGGCGTCACGCGGTGCGCATCCTGCGGGACGCGGGGTACGACGTTCGGGGGACTGGTGTGGCGGCCGAGGCGCTGAGCGCGATGCGGAAGGAACCGCCCGACGCGGTCCTCGTCGATCTCGCCCTGAACGACGCGGATCCGGAGCGGCTGATACGCACCATGTCGGCAAAGCATCCGGATACCGACATCATCCTCACCACGCGGCAGCACCAGCCGCCCCGGCAGTACCGCCAGCTCGACGTCGCCGACTATATCGAGAAACCCGTCGACGCCGAAGAATTGCTGACGAAGATGCGCATGCTGGACATCCGCCGGGAGTTTCATCAGCGGTTCCAGCTCGTGGGCAGGGACGAGCGCTTCATCGCCGCCATGGAATCGGTGCTCCAGGTGGCGCCCACGGGCATCCAGGTCCTGCTCACCGGTGAAAGCGGTACCGGCAAGGAAGGGTTCTCCCGGGCGATCCATCGTTACAGCGACCGGCGGGACGGACCCTTCATTCCGATCAACTGCGGCGCCATCGCCGAAGGCGTGCTGGAGAGCGAACTGTTCGGCCA
>JAJECR010000187.1 GCA_022821935.1 Candidatus Latescibacterota bacterium | reverse complement strand
TACGCAGAGGGAAACTGCGGCGGCGCAAGCGTTCATGGACGGGCTTACGGACGAACAGAGGGCAAAAGCCATTCGCGCAGAATACCCTATCGACCTCGTCCTGGGGCCGGGAGAAGATGGCGCGACCGTTGCGCCGGAAGGCATCAAGGGCAGTGAACTTACCGCTGAGCAGATCACGCTGCTTCTGGATGTGATCGAGGCCCGCCTGGGTTTCATGAACAGTGACGATTTTGCCGAAAAAATGACGGCCGTGGTGGCCGGGATCGAGGACACCTACTTTGGATGGTGGGGACGGCAGGGAGTCCTGGGCGCCGCGTATTACCGCGTGACCGGTCCGTCCCTGGTGCTCGAATATGCGATTCAAAACGGCGATGGCACGGTTGATCACGCCCACAGTATGTATCGTGAGCCTGATAACGACTACGGTTCGGCGTGGATCGCGGCCCAGTGAATCCAACAAAACCGCTCATATCGCTGATACGTTGGGAGTGCGGGAACAGAAAGATTGAACGGAGGAACATAGACAGTGGAAGGTCCGAGGGGATTGAAGGCGCGGGAGTTTAAATCGCTCTGTGCCCTGGTCAACACCGTTTTTCGTGGCGACGGCGCCGGCAGGATGGAGGAACAGTATCCTTTGCTGTTTTCTCCCGAGAACTATGACCAGGTATTTGTCATGGTCGACGAAGGTGAGGTGGTCTCCCACGTGGGCGCGTTGACGCGGGAGATCTCCGTACTCGGTTGCCGGATGTCCACCATGAGTATCGGCGCCGTGGCTACCTACGCGTCTCACCGGGGGCAGGGACTGGCGACCCAACTGATGGAGGCGGCGATCCGTAAAGCCGTCGAACAGGACGCCGTGCTCATGCCGATTTCGGGAGGCAGGGGCCTTTACACCCGGCTGGGCGCGAAGCGCATCGGCCAGTACGCCCTGTACAACGTCCCCCGGGATGTGCTGCCTGACAGTGACACGGATATCCGCCGGGCGGAAGCAACGGACCTGCCCGAGATGACGCGGCTCTACGCGGAAGAACCCAGCCGGTACGTGCGGTCGACGGCCGATCTGGGGACCGCGGTAAACGCTGAATGGATCTGTGACCGCGACGGAGAGACCGTGGTGGTTTGTGAAGGCGGCCGCGTGGCAGCCTACGCGGGCATCCAGAAGCGCCGGCCGGACCGGGAAGGCGAAGCGAGCAGGGCGAGGCTGGCGGAGATCGCGGGCTCCCGCTCGGCGCTTCTGCGGATCCTGCCGGATCTCTACGACCGCTACGGCGTGGACTCCATCGAGATCGTGACCGGGGCTGCCGACCGCGAACTGGCGTCACTCCTTCGCCCGTACGACGTGACCGCGGCGCTCCAGGGGTTCACGGGTACGGTCCTCGTCCTGCAACCCGACCGGCTGCTGCAGGCTTTTGATGACTACATCGGAGACATGCTTGGGCGGAATACGCTGGCGTGGGAGATTTCCGGGGTGGTAGTGATGTTACGGAGCGGCGGCCAGAAGTATGCGATTTCGACGAGCGACCTTGGCGCGCTGGTCTTCGGCGTAGTACCGCCCGATCCGGCCCCGATCGAGACGATCCCTCCCGGTCCGCTAAGGACCGCGCTGGAGCGCGTCTTCCCCCTCCAGCTTCCGTGGTACGGTTTCAATTTCGTCTGACGGGCCGCGGTACGCGTTCCACGACGCGCGATCAGACTCGGTTCCTACACGGCTTCGACTGCCGGGCCGCGGCGCTCGACCGCTTCGTCCGATTCTCCACGAGCGTCAATCAAGCACCTTCATCCTCAGGTGGGAAGGCGCGTTCCGGGAGAAGTACACCCGGTGCGTCGCCGCCTGGTAGTCTTCCTCCTTCGCGTCGTAGATACTCGGGACCCAGGTCTGGGGATTGCGGTCGACCATGGGGAACCACGTGCTCTGCACCTGGACCATCATGCGGTGCCCGGCCTTGAACGTGTGGGCCACGTCCTGCATGTCGAAGTCGATATTCGTTATCGTTCCCGGCTTCATGGGCTCTGGATACGTGAAACTGTTCCGGTACCTCGCCCGCATGACCTCGCCCCGCACCATGAGCTGGAACCCGCCCATCTTCACGTTCATCGGGTTCTCCCCCACGTAGCTCGCCGTATCCGGATACACGTCGATCAACTTGACGATGAAATCCGCGTCCTCCCCCGTCGTGGTTACATACAGGTTGGCGAAGAGATCTCCTGCCACGGTGACGTCCTCCTCAAGCACACCCGACTCGAACACCAGCACGTCCGTGCGGGAGGCCGCAAACCGCTGGTCCTGGATGAGGTACCGGTCGTCCCGGTTGATGACGACCTGGGACGTGTGCGGCACGGGCTTGGCGGGATCGCTGACATATTCGGCAAAATCGTCCATACCCGCCGGCCGGTCGAAGGACAGTCCGCCATCGGGCGCCAGGTAGAGGTGCGCGTCGCTTGCCTCCCGGGGCGGCCAGTGATCGAAGGCGTGCCACTGGTTTGAACCCGTCACGAAGATGCTGGCTTCAGGAAGTTCCGGATTGGGACCATCCTTCAGGTAGTGGTTGAAGAAGGGCAGCTCGATGGCTTCCCGGTAATGCTCAGCCGTGGGCTGGTCGAAATAGATGTCCTGGTACCGCAGGCCGCTTCCCCGCGCCCACCCGCCGTGCCACCACGGCCCCATGACGAGGTGGTTCACGATGCCCGGGTTGTTGCGTTCCACGGAGGCATACGTC
>JAJECR010000109.1 GCA_022821935.1 Candidatus Latescibacterota bacterium | reverse complement strand
ATGGCATTCGACAGCATGGATCAGCGGCGGATCATGGGGCATTTCGCGACCGGCGTGACCGTCGTAACTACCTGGTACGAGAATCAGCCGCAAGGCATGACCGCCAACGCGGTGGCTTCCCTCTCCCTGGATCCTCCTCTCGTCCTCGTTTCGGTGGACGTCAAGGCCCAGATGAACGCCTGCCTCAAGGCCAGCGACTGCTTTGCGGTCAACATTCTGACCGTAGAGCAGGAAGCACTGTCGGTGCGTTTCGCCAAACATGGTCCGAAAGACTTTTCAGGCATAGCATACCGGACTGAGGCTACGGGTTCCCCCGTTCTAGATCTGGCTCTGGCATTCGTCGACTGCAGGGTCACCAGCATCCTGCCGGGCGGGGATCACGACATTTTCATCGGCGAGATCGTGGCGGGAGATACGCGGGAAGGGCGTCCGCTCTTGTTTTACAGCGGCAAGTACGGAAGCCTGTCCGGTTGAGTCCTGTCCACGGCCACAGACCACTGACATTACGGCTGATCCGGAACAACCATGCAATACGGTTTCATCATAGACAACAGGAAGTGTATCGGTTGCCACGCCTGCACCGTCGCGTGCAAGGCGGAGCATGAGGTGCCCCTCGGCGTCAACCGGACCTGGGTGAAGTACATCGAGAAGGGGACCTATCCGAACACGGCGCGGCATTTCTCGGTCATGCGGTGCAACCACTGTGCAGACGCCCCCTGCGTGGAGATCTGTCCGGTAACGGCGCTGTACACCCGGAAGGACGGCATCGTCGATTTCGATCCCCGGCGCTGCATCGGATGCAAGGGCTGCATGCAGGCCTGTCCCTACGACGCCCTGTACATCGATCCGGACACCCACACGGCGGCCAAGTGCAACTACTGCGCCCACCGGGTGGATATCGGCCTCGAGCCCGCCTGCGTGAACGTCTGCCCGGAACACGCCATCATATCCGGCGACATGGACGACGGTTCGACGGAGATCGCCCAGTTGCTCGCGAAGGAGCAGGTGACGGTCCGGAAGGTGGAGAAAGATACGAAACCCCGCCTGTACTACATCGACGGCGACGAGGCTTCTCTGACGCCCGGTGAAACCGCGACGTCCGACAACTACATGTGGAGTTCGCAGTCAGACGGCGTCGGCCACTTCGCCCGTTACGTGGAGGAACGGACCGCCCGCTCGAATCCGGAGGACATGGTACGCCAGCTTTCCGGGGAAGGAAATGGACCGGCCGGCCGCGACGGGTCGAACGGCCGGGCGGATCAGGGCGGCCAGACCGGGCAGGAAGCCGATAGCAAAGGAAAAGATACAAGAGAAGCCGCGGCGCGCCGGGTCTACGACGCGCCGGACAAGGGCGTGCTGTGGGGCAACGACGTGGCGGCTTACGTGTGGACCAAGGCTATCTCGGCGGGTGCGTTCCTGGTGCTGTTCGCCGCTTCCGTCCTTGGACTTGCTGTGGATCCCGTCCTGGCCTGGACCGCCGGGACGGTCGCCATGACGTTTCTCCTGGCCACGACGATCCTGCTGGTGAGCGACCTGACCCAACCCAAACGCTTTCTCTACGTACTGCTCCGTCCCCAGTGGAAATCCTGGCTCGTACTCGGCGGCTACGCGTTGACCCTCTACGGCCTGGCGCTCACGCTGTGGGCTGCAGCCATGTGGACGGGCCGGACCGGGGCGGCCGAGATCATCGGCTGGATCACGGCGTTCCTCGCGGTCATAACTGCGGTGTATACTGCCTTCCTCTTCGCCCAGGCCAAGGGTCGGGACTTCTGGCAGAGCCCCACGCTGGTCCTGCACATGCTGCTGCATGCGGTGCTGGCCGGAGCGGCGGTGTTCGCCCTGGTCTTCCTGTTCAGTGCGCCGGGCGAGGCCTGGTTCGCCTTCGTTCGCAATACTTTGCTCGTCGCCGTCGCTTTGAACCTACTGGTCATTGCGGCCGAGATGCTGACGCCCCACCCGACGGCCGATGCCCGGAAAGCCGTGCAGGCCATTGTCCGAGGCCGGTACCGGGGGTACTTCTGGTTCCTCGGCATCGGCATCGGCAATCTGGCGCCCGTCGTCCTGGCCTGGATCGGCGGTGAAGCGATGCTTGCCGCGGCGGGCGCGGGCGTGCTGATCGGTCTTTACGCGACGGAATACGTCTGGGTCAGAGCGCCGCAGGACATCCCGCTGAGTTGAAAAGACACCGATAAACGCGCATAACGCTGAACAACCTTATGATCATTTGCGCAGAATGGAACCATCCGCATGTCCATACGCCATAAACCGGGCCTGATCGAATCGCTGGCCGAGAAAATTGGCCTGATCCCCAACCTGCACGAGGAAGACGGTCCAGACCTTCCCAGTCTTACGGAAGGCGGCGCGCTTACCGACTATCCGCCTCCCGACCAGTGGGACGACTGGGTGGAGTACGAGGCCCAGGACTGGCCCCGCCAGCAGGAGAAACACTACATGGTGGTGCCGACAGCCTGCTTCAACTGCGAGGCCGGATGCGGGCTTCTCAGCTATGTCGACAAGGAGACGATGGAAGTCCGCAAATTCGAGGGCAATCCCTACCACCCGGCCAGCCGGGGACGCAACTGCGCCAAGGGGCCGGCGACCATAAACCAGATTCGCGACACGGACCGGATCCTCTATCCGATGCGCCGGTCGGGCGAGCGCGGAAGCGGAGAGTGGGAACGGGTGTCCTGGGACGACGCGCTGGACGACATCGCGGCCCGGATCCGGGAACGGCTGCAGCAGGGCGCCAACAATGAGATCGCCTACCACGTGGGCCGGCCCGGGGCCGAAGGCTACATCGACCGCGTGCTCAAGGCCTGGGGCGTCGACGGCCACAACAGCCACACCAACATCTGTTCATCGGGCGCCCGGTTCGGCTACGCCCTGTGGCATTTCTTCGATCGGCCTTCGCCCGACCACGCGAATGCACAGTTCATCCTGCTGATCAGCGCCCACCTGGAATCGGGGCACTACTTCAATCCCCATGCGCAGCGCATCATCGAGGGCATGATGAAGGGCGCGAAGCTGGCGGTCATGGACCCGCGGCTCTCCAACACGGCCAGCATGGCCGACCACTGGATGCCGACCTATCCGGGCAGCGAGGCCGCGGTGCTGCTGGCCATGGCCAACATCATCCTGCAGGACGGCCTCTACGACGCGGAGTTCATGAAGACGTGGGTGAACTGGCAGACCTACCTGGAGAAGGAACACCCGGACGCGCCCCGCACCTTCGAAGGGTTCATCGAGGCAATCAAGTCGGTCTACAGCGAATACACCCCCGAGTTCGCCGAAAAGGAAAGCGGCGTGCCTGCGGCACAGATCGTGGAGATCGCCCGCCAGATCGGCCGGGCGGGATCACGGTTCGCCACCCACAACTGGCGCAGTGCGGGTAGCGGCAACGCCGGAGGTTGGGCCGTAGCCCGATGCCTCCACTTCCTGAACGTGCTCACCGGCAGCGTGGGCACGGAGGGCGGGACCTCGCCGAGCGGGTGGAACAAGTTCAAGCCCAACGTCTTCGATCATCCGCCGGACCAGAAGTTCTGGAACGAACTGCATTTCCCGAAGGAATACCCCCTCTCCCATTACGAGATGAGCTTTCTACTGCCTCATTTCCTGAAGGAAGGGCGAGGGAAGCTGGCCGTGTACTTTACCCGCGTGTTCAATCCCGTGTGGACATACCCCGATGGATTCACCTGGGTCGAGGCCCTCCGCGACGAGGAGAAGGTGGGGCTGCACGCGGCCCTGACGCCCACGTGGAACGAGACGGCCTATTTCGCCGACTACGTGCTGCCCATGGGCCACGCCAGCGAACGCCACGACATCATCAGCTACGAGACGCACTCGGGAACCTGGATCGGGTTCCGCCAGCC
>JAJECR010000204.1 GCA_022821935.1 Candidatus Latescibacterota bacterium | reverse complement strand
CGCCACCACGCACCGATTCGGCTTCACCATGCTCGACTGGGGACCCGCGTACCGGGCTTTGATCGACAACCCGCGGATAGATCCTTACCTGGAGCAATTGGTCGGACCCAAGTACCGGCTGGATCACGACTACGCCGACATCATCCGGAAGGGAGACGGGCCCATCGGCACGACCCTCCACGGCGGGGCCATCCCCTTCGACCCGCTGTATTCCTACACCTGCGTCAACCAGGAGATCCGGTGCGGCCTGACCGTGGTCGCCTACAACCTGAAGGACGTGAACCCGGGCGACGGCGGCTTCGGGTGCGTGCCCGGAAGCCACAAGAGCAACTTCCGGTTCCCCGACGAATGGCGCAACCTCAAGACCGACCAGCCCTTCATCCGCGCCGTGACCGGCAAGGCAGGCACCGCCGTCATCTTTACCGAGGCGTTGACCCACGGCACCATGCCCTGGCACGGCGACGAGCGTCGCACCCTCTTCTACAAGTATTCGCCCAACTCGGTCTCCTGGTACGCCCAGTACTATGATCCGGACTGGTACGACGATCTGACGGAAAAGCAGTTTCAAATCCTCGAGGCGCCGAATGCGCGGTACCGGAAGCGTGAGCGGAGTCGACGCGGGATCGGGGTCGGGATGGAGTGAAGAGAACATTAGAACATACGGTAACTCTACCCCGTTTTTTTATCATTGAAGATACAAACAAATGAAAGGGCTCCTGGAAGTAGGTTCGCTCAGTTCGCGAGCGACCTGCCTGCCTGTACCACCGGGAGCCTTTTGTAATTGATCATCCCACCATGACCGTCATTACCGCGACCACCCGGCTTTCCCGCGAGCTCCGCCAGGAATACGACCGGGAACAGCAGGCGACGGGCCAGTCCTGCTGGCCGGCGGCGCATATCCTGCCCTTGTCGGCCTGGCTGCAGGACCTGTGGAATACGTGGTTGTTTTCCGACAACGCGACAACCACATCAGACCGGCTGCTCTGGCCGGCCGAAGAACGGGTAATCTGGGAAGAGATCATTCGTTCGCAGACCGGCAACACGCTGCTGGACATCTCCGCGACGGCCGAGGCGGCACGCAAATCCTGGGGCCTTGTATGCGACTGGAACCTGTCACTCGACGCGCCGGAGTGGAAGGATTCCGCGGATCCCGAGGCCTTCCAGGCGTGGGCCCGGGAGTTCCGAAGTCGCTGCCGCGAGAACGGCTGGTTTTCGAACGCGGAACTGCCCTTGATGCTCGCGAACCTCATCGAAGGGGGAGAAGTCCCTGCCCCCGAAGAAGTCGAGTTCGTGGGGTTCCATGAGCGAACGCCTGGCCAGCGACGACTTGTCGATGCCCTGGCCCGTCGCGGGGTGGATGTACGGGACCGCGAACACCCGGATGCCAGGGGCGAGGCCGTACGCATAGGCCTGGCCGACGCCAGTCGTGAAATCCGTGCCGCCGCTGAATGGGCCCGCCGCATCCTGGAAGACGAGCCAGACGCCGCTTCCCCGACCTTCCAGATCGGCGTCGTCGTTCCCGAACTGGAGCAGCACCGCAGCGAGATCGAGCGTGTCTTCGGTGAAGTGTTCCATCCCCGCACCCGGCTCCGGCCGGACCTGGACCACAATCGGCTCTTCAACATCTCCCTCGGCCTTCCCGCCGGCGAATATCCGCTTATCAATACGGCGTTTCTGATCCTGGAGACGGACCCCCGTGACATCCCTATCGAGCTGGCCAGCCGGATATTGCGCTCGCCGTTCCTGCACGGTTCCGAGGCGGAGATGACGAGCCGCGCCCTGCTGGACGTGACCCTGCGATCGCGGAGACAGACCCATGTTTCACTCTGGGACATCATCCGACTGGCCCGGGACGAGGACACCGCCCACCACTGTCCCGGGCTGGTCGCCCGCTTCGGGTCGTGGACGGACCGGTACAGGAGCCTGCAGGCCCCGCGCATGCCGAGCGACTGGGCGCCGGTCCTCTCGGATTTCCTCGGGGACCTCGGATGGCCGGGCGACCGGGCATTGGACAGTATCGAGTACCAGACGCTGGAAGTCTGGAGAGAGCTGCTTGCCGAACTCTCGAAACTGGATAGCGTCTCGGGGCCCGTTTCGCTCGGTGCGGCGGTCGGCATTCTGCGAGACCTCGCTACATCGAGGCTGTTTCAACCTGAGTCGGCCCGCGCGCCGGTCCAGATCCTGGGCCTGCTCGAAACCGCCGGCCTCCGCTTCGACCGGCTCTGGATCATGGGCATGCACGACGGCGCCTGGCCGGCGGTCCGGCGGCCCGATCCGTTCCTTCCCCTTCGCCTGCAACGCCGTTTCGAACTGCCCGGGTCGTCCCCGGCACGGGAGCTGGAGTACCACCGTTTGCTCACCGGCCGCCTGCTTTCGAGCGCGCCGGCGACTGTCGTCAGCTATCCCGAGCGGGAAGAGGATGCGGACCTCAGGGTCAGCCCGCTTTTCCTTCCGCTGCCCGAAAGGCAGGTCAGCGAACTGGCGCTCCTCGCATCACCCGGTTACGCGGAGCAGCTCCTGGACGCTTCCGCCGTGGAGACCATACACGATCATCGCGGCCCTCCCTGCGGCGATGCGGCGCTCAGCGGCGGGACCTACCTGTTCACGCTCCAGGCGGCCTGTCCCTTCAAGGCCTTCGCCGAACTGCGCCTTGGCGCCAGGGTGCCGGACGAGGCGGCGCCCGGATTGGACGCACTGGACCGGGGGAACCTTGTCCACCGCATTCTCGAACGTGTCTGGGAACGATTGGGGTCGCACGAGGGGCTGCTTTCGGAGACGGAGGACGGGCTGGAGAACCTCGTGCGCCTGCTCATCAGTACCGAGATCCTGAATCAACTGGGCGACCGGGCACTACGCAATCCCCGTTTCGTTGAAATCGAGCAGACGCGGCTGGAAGGCATCGTTGGGAACTGGCTGGAACTGGAAATGGAGCGATCGCCCTTCACGGTGCTTGAACAGGAGAAGTGGCAACGCGCAACGGTGGGCGGTATCGAGGTGAGCATCCGGGCCGACCGGGTGGACCGTCTCGAGAACGAGGAAATCGTCATTATCGACTATAAGACGGGGGCGTGCAGTCCGTCCGGCTGGGAGGGACCCCGGCCGGATGAGCCTCAATTGCCCATCTATGCCGTGGCCACGGACGATCACGTCGCGGGCGTGGTCTTCGGCAGGATCACGGCCGGGAAAGTGGAATTCCGGGGTCTGGCCAAGTCCACTGAAATCGTGCCCGGGCGGGGTGTCAAGGCGCCCGACGGCAAGGAGACGCTGGCGGACACGATCGAAGCGTGGGGAGAGGTCCTGGAAAAACTCGGCAGCGACTACAGATTGGGCATGGCGTCGGTCGATCCCAAGAACCCCCACCAGACCTGCAGATATTGCGCGCTGCCGTCCCTGTGCCGAATTGCCCAGGGGACCGTCGAGCTGGAGGATGGCGATGACTGACCTCATGCCGGACTGGGAACAGCGTCTGCGGGCACTCGACCCCACCCGGTCCTTCATCGTGCAGGCGCCCGCGGGATCCGGGAAGACCGAATTGCTGATCCGGCGGTTCCTGACGTTGCTTGCCCGGGTGGACCGGCCCGAAGCTGTGGTCGCCATTACCTTTACGCGTAAGGCGGCCGCAGAGATGCGCCACCGGATCATCGCCGCCCTGCAGCGCGCCGCCGGACCCCAGCCGTCAACCCCCCATGAAAAGCACACCTGGCAGCTCGCGCGGGACGCCCTGGAACGAAACAACAGGTTGAACTGGCGCCTGGCCGAACATCCGTCCCGCCTTCGAATCCAGACAATCGACTCGCTGTGTGCCTTGCTGGTACGGCAGATGCCCTGGGTTTCCCGCATGGGCGCGGCGCGACAGCCGGTCGACGATGCCGGGTATCTGTATGAGCGTGCTGCCCGCCTGACGGTGGCCTCCCTGGATACCGAGGGAACGCCCGACGACGTTTCGGAAGCGCTGTCCAAACTGCTGGCGCACCTGGACAACTACGTCGGAAGGATCGAGCGGTTGTTGAGCATCATGCTGGGGAGCCGGGACCAGTGGATGCGACACGTGGCCGGTAAATCGGCGCCCAAGCCCGACCCGGCGCCTGGACCCGATACGGCGCCCAACCCCGCCGCGCTGCGGGCCGAACTCGAGTCCACGATCCAGCGGGTTGTCGAGGGCGCTTTGCAGGCGGCCGACGCGTCATTTCCCGCGGGCTACCGGACCGAGGCCGTGGAACTTGCTCGTTTCGCGGCCGGGAATCTTCGGAACGAAGGCGAGGCAGCCGGCCAGAAGACCGACCTGGACGCCTGCTCCAATCTCCAGATCTTCCCTGATGCATCGGCCGAATCGTTGCCCGCCTGGCTTGGACTCGCCGAGATGTTCCTGACGGGGGGCGGAACGCGACGCAAGCGGCTTACAGTTAAGGAAGGATTCCCGGCAGACGCTGCTGGACGCGACGCCAAGGCACGGCTCGCCGACATCGAACTGGACGACGAAGCCGTCGCTACCTTGCACGCGTTGAGATCCTTGCCCCTGCCGCGTTTCGAGGAGACACAGTGGGAGATCCTGAACGCCCTGATGCTCCTGTTGCCGCTGGCCGTCGATCAGCTGCGGCGGGTGTTCCAGGAAGAAGGTTGCGTCGATTTCACGGAGATCGCGATCGGTGCGCGAACCGCCCTGGGGACGGATTCGGCGCCGACCGATCTGGCCCATGCACTCGACTGCCAGATCCGGCATCTGCTGATAGACGAGTTCCAGGACACGTCCCAGAGTCAGTATGACCTGCTTTGCCGGCTCATCAGGGACTGGCAGCCCGAAGATGGCCGGACGCTGTTCCTGGTCGGCGACCCGATGCAGTCGATCTACGGCTTCCGCGAGGCTGAGGTGGCCCTCTTCCTGCAGGCCCGGAAGAACGGGATCGGCGCGGTCGGGTTGACTCCTCTCACGCTGTCGGTCAATTTCCGTTCCTTCCCGGCCATCGTACAATGGGTGAACGGCGCGATGAGCGAGGCGTTCCCTGACACCGAGGACGTACTTACCGGAGCTGTGACGTACAAACCCGCCGAGGCGTTCAAGGACACAAATTCCGACAGCGCCGTGCGCGTGCATCCGTTCCTGGGACCGGATCACGAAGCCGAGGCCGACCGTGTCGTCGAGATCATCGACGAGACCCAGGCGAAGTGGCCGGATGAGACCATCACCGTGCTGGTCTTGGCCCGCAATCACCTGATCGGCATCGTCTCCGCGCTCCACCGGAACGGGAAGCAGTTCCGCGCCGTGGAGATCGACGCCCTGGGCGAGCGTCCGGTGGTGCAGGACCTGATGGCTCTGACGCAGGCGCTCGTGCACACGGGCAACCGCCTGGCCTGGCTGTCGATCCTGCGGGCGCCATGGTGCGGGCTCACACTCGCGGATCTCGAGGCGCTGGCCGGCGGAGAAACCCCGCGCGCCGTCTGGGATCTGCTTCGGGACCCCGAGCGGCAGGAAGGGCTGTCTCCCGATGGCCGTGCGCGCATTGGCCGCATGATTCCCGTCCTCGGCGACGCGTTCGACAGGCGGGGCAGGCTGCCGCTCCGCCGGCTGGTGGAAGGCGTCTGGACCGCGCTGGGCGGCCCGGCATGCCTGGAGAACAGGACGGAGCTCGAAGACGCCGCGGCCTACCTGGATCTCCTGGAAAAAGCGCAGGACGGCCTGGGCATCCCGAACGAGAGGAAGTTCGCCGAAGACGTCAGCCGGCTGTTCGCGGGCGCCGACGTCGAGGCCAGCGCAAACCTGCAGTTGATGACGATCCACAAGGCCAAGGGACTGGAGTTCGATACGGTGATTCTGCCGGGCCTGGGCCGGCGCACGCGGCCGGAAGAGCAACAGTTGCTGCTGTGGCGCGAGTACATGGAAGGCGATAAATCCCGTCTGCTGCTGGCGCCGATACCCGGCGTTGGAGGAGACCGGGATCCCCTGTACGCGAGTCTGCAGAACATGAACGCAAAGAAGCGGGCGCACGAAAGAACCCGTCTTCTGTACGTGGCGACGACGCGGGCCCGGAAGTGCCTGCATCTGCTGGGGCACACCAACCTGGATTCCGATGATGAGTCGATGAAAGCTCCCGATCCCCGTACTTTACTAGCGGAAGTATGGCATACGGTCGAGCCGGAATTCGAGGCGGCGTGGGAGGCACGCAAAAAAACGGAGGATCAAACGGATCAATCGGAGACCGAGGACGAAGACGATGCGGTCGACGAAAAGCTCCGCGGCGTCCCGCTCAGGCGCCTGCCCGCGGACTGGAATCCCCTGCCCCTGCCTGAAAATATCGATCTGGAACCTCAGCAGCATCCGGTCGAGACCGGAGACACCGGCGCGCACCATCCAACCTTCGAGTGGGCGAGTGAACTTCAGCGGCGTGTGGGGATCGTCGTACACGAGATGCTTCGGCGGATGCGGGTACCGGATCGCATGGACTTCAGCGAAGAGACCGTCCGTACCGCTCTCAGGCGGGAGGGACTGGACGGCGGTAAGCTCGACGAGGCGGTCTCCCGGACGGTATCGGCACTGACGAATACCATCCGCGACGAGCGCGGCCGATGGATCCTGTCGCGTCACGAAAGCGACGAAAGGGAGTTCGAGCTATCGACCATGTCACTGGGCAGGTACCGGCGGTACATCGTGGACCGGACCTTCGTGGACAACGGAAGGCGCTGGATCATCGACTACAAAACGAGCGCCCACGCCGGGGGAGATCTGGAAGGGTTCCTCGACAACGAACGGGAGCGATACCGCGACCAGTTGGAGGACTATGCGAGCCTGATACGGACCAGGGATTCCCGGCCTATTACCCTCGGCCTGTATTTTCCGTTGTTGCAGGGGTGGAGGGAGTGGGGGTTTGAGGGGGATGAGGGGTGATTCCGTTTAGACACGAGAAGTTTTATTCTAAATCGACTAATTCCTTGAGGTAACGATCAACTAAATCCTTGAGGTAACCAATGGAAGTAAAAGAAGCCATACGGACTGCTCTGAACTACATTTCAGATATATATTCGGCTGAAAATGTATCTCATATTGGACTAGAAGAAGTTGAATATGATGAGTTAAAATCTCAGTGGAATGTGACTGTTGGATTTGCGCGTAGTTGGGATTTTCCCCCCAAGAGTTTGATAGGTACTTTCGCGGATATGTCTGAAAGACCCTCAGGTAGAACTTACAAGACGGTGGTGGTGCGTGATTGTGATGGGCAGGTTACTGCAATCAAGATAAGAGAAGTAGGGGTTCATGAATAGTGTACTTGTTGATACGAGTCTGCTGGTTCTTCTGGTAGTAGGAGCTACTGACAGGGGTATAATTCCCAAACACAAACGTACAAAATCGTTTATACCTCGCGACTACGACGAACTAACAAGTCGGCTATCGACATTTCGTGAGTTTTGGGTAACTTCTCATAGTTTGGCAGAGACTTCGAATCTATTGAAGCAGACAGACCACATAAAAGCGCGCGCTTTGATTCATAACCTGGCCATATATTGTGGGAATGCCCACGAATCGCATGTTAACAAAGAGTTGATATTTGAGTTTCCTTACTATCTGAGGTTCGGCGTCACCGATTCCGGCTTTATACAAACTTCAGAACAAGTATCTTTGTCAATAACGGCGGATCTTGACCTCTACCTTGCTATCAGTAAACGTGGAATAAACGTGATAAACTTTAATCACTTCCGGGAATCATACCTGACGACGCGTTAGTTAATCATAGAACTGAATTTGCAACACATGTATAGTCTTCATCCTACATGAGGAGCACCCCATAGAGACTCGCGAACCAAATGATGACCTCGAACAGCGTCTTCGTGTCCAAGCTACCGAGCACGGACAATCGACAGGGGAAGAAGCCCGGTTGATTGAACCGGCGAGTCTCGCTAGACGTAATCCTCCAACCAACCTGGCAGAAGCGATCCGTGCCCGTTTCGCACCATTAGGCGGCGTCGAGTTGGAACTACCGCCACGCGAGTCCATGCGTGAGCCACCCGATTTTGAGTGAGGCGAACGTATCAATCCTGATCGACATTACCGAGTGAACCAGACCACTCACCGTCAACACCCTCAACCCACAAAAGGACACCCAATGAACCCCATCGACTTGGGCTCGCAACGTGAACTTTTCATCGACCACTACCTGATCGACAGCCTTTCGGGCGCCGCGCTTCATCTCCACGAACCCGTCCTTAAGGAAACGGTCTTCCGCGTTATTGAACCGCTGGAGAACGCCTGTACGGGATGCTACAACCTGGTACAGGCCGACGGCAAGATCATGGTGTATTACCGCGGCTACCATCCCACGGGTAAACACGAGGATTTGCCCGAGGGTTGGGCGCAAACGCAGACGGCGAACCTGCTGGTCAGCGACGACGGCATCCACTTCGAGCGGCCCGGCCTGGGTCTGGTGGAGGCGGAGGGATCTACGGACAACAATATCCTCATCCGGGGCTCCGAGGCGCACAACTTCTGCGTTTTCCTGGACGGCAATCCGTCCGCACCATCCGATCAGCGTTTCAAGGCCGTCGGCGGAGAAGGCAGGGACAGCCTCTTCGGCTTCACTTCTGCCGACGGGCTGACCTGGAAACCGGTACAGGACGGCCCCCTCGCTATCACCGGCGCCTTCGACTCGGTGAACGTGCCCTTGTGGGATGACTATGCAGGTTGCTACCGTATCTTCAGCCGGTATTTCGAACAGACGGGGGACGAGGGCGTCGGAGTCCGCGCCATTCAGAGCTGCACCTCGGACGATTTCATCCACTGGACCACACCCGAACACCACGTGTACGACGAGGGCGTCCCGTTCGAGCATTTCTACACCAACGCCACCACCCTTTGCCCGGGCGCGGAACACATCCTGCTGTCCTTTCCGATGCGGTTCGTGCCGGAGCGGACGAAAGACATCGAGGGCATGGATTACCCGGGCGGAGGGGTCTCCGACGCGGTGTTCATGTCGAGCCGGGACGGCGTCCACTGGGACCGGACCTTCATGGCCGCCTGGTTGCGCCCGGGTCCGGAAAAGCGCAACTGGACGCACCGCAACCAGACGCCGGCCGCGGGGATCATTCCGACCGCGCCGGACGAATGGTCGATGTACGTCGCCGAACACTACGGCTGGGACACCAACGGCGTGCGCCGGGTGACCGTCCGACCCCACGGCTTCGCCTCGGTTCGGGCAGGATACCACGGCGGCGAACTGGTCACCAAACCCCTGACCTTTGCGGGATCGACGCTGTTTCTCAACTACTCGACATCCGCCGTGGGCAGCGTGACCGTTGAGATCCGGGACATGGAGGGCCGGACCGTGGAGGGATTCGCCGCATCCGACATGGAACCGATATTCGGCGACGACCTCGACGCCCCGATCTCGTGGAAAGCAGGCAGCGATCTCTCCCGCCTCAACGGCGTGCCGGTCCGCCTGCGCTTCCTCTTGACGGATGCCGATATCTTCTCTTTCCGATTTGGAGATTCCTGAGACGACCGGCGTCCGGACGCCCCGGGGAACTATCGCCGCGCTTTACCTGCTTACTGTGCACACGGGCTTTCGGAGAATCCTGAGGCGGAACTACTGCTGCGTTTTCCCTCTCAACTTCCGGTAGATCACCGGGGTCAGGGAGATGGTTACCAGCAGGGCGAGGGCGATGCCGAGGTTGGTGAGCGCCGAGGAGCGGAGGGCGGTCCGGGCGAGTTCATCCAGTTCGGCGCCGGCCATGTAGACCTGCATCAGGGACGCCGCCGTGTAGACGTAGATGAACGTGGCGGGCGTGATGCCGATGGCGGTTCCCAGCAGGTAGTGCAGTTTTCGAATGCCGGAAAGCCCGGCGGCGAAGTTGAGGAGGTTGAAGGGGATGACCGGGATCAGCCGAAGCTGCAGCATGCGCAGGAACCCCTGGTTCCGCAGTTGCCGGTCGATCCGGTTGATGGGCCCCCTGATGTGGCGCGAGATGAAATCGCGGCCCAGGTACCGGGCCAGGTCAAAGGCGAGGTTGGCGCCAAGATTCGCCCCGATCAATACGTAGAGCGTGCCGTACATGACGCCGAAGGTGAATCCGGCGACAAAAGTCATGACCACCATAGGCACGCCCAGCGTCGTGAGGACCGCGTACAGGCCGATGAACACCAGGGGCGCCCACCAGAATCCCTTGATGGATTCGAAGAACCCCTCCATCGCAAGGGGCTGGAGATACTCGCCCAGGGGCGTGAAGGAATAGGCCAGAAAGCCGGAAAAGGCGACCGCCAGCAGGATGACCAGCCTGGCAACCGGTCTGGTTCGGCCGTCTACCTGGCCTGTTGCCTCCCCGTTATCTACCTGGCGCACGGGTGGTGCTGTTTCGTCATGGATTCAATCCGTTTCAGGTGACCCTCAACGCTGCTCATTGATCCCCCAGTCGTAGTGCAGGTAATCGACGTCCACGTCTTTCTGGCCCAGCAAGGCGCGGGCCGCGTCATCCGGGACGTAGGGGGCAATGAAGTCCAGGCGCTCCCGCCAATTCTTCCCGAAGTCGTCCTTGTACCAGTCCATGATCGGTGAGAGCCACACGGTGTGGTTTCCCTGATCGGCACGGAACTTACTGGGATCGGCGAAGAAAACAAGGGTATTTGCCCGCAGTTGACGCTCCATGTCTTCCGCCGTGAACGCTTCCGTCATCAGCGGCGGGCATCCAATGGAGGCGCACACGAGGGCGAAGTGAATCAGGGGTTCGTCCATCTTGCGCAGGATCTCGTGCTCGATGTCGTCCAGCGAGTAGTCTGTTCCGCTGATATTGATCTTGTAATCCTTCCAGATGCTGTACCCGATCAGGCTGACGTGGTTCCTGATGCTGCTGGTCGGGTAGAAATGCAGCATGCCCCTTATGGTCAGCGCGTTGTAGGCATTGATCCAGAAGGCGAATACCTCGTTTCTGTTCCTGAGTCCATCGGGATCCACGCCTTTGAGCATATCCAGGTAGCTATCGAGCGTTCCCACGTCCCGGTCTTTCCAGGTGCGGTAGTCGATCATGCCCCTGTCATCGACGTATTTCTTAAGCAACCCGTCATACACGGAGTGGTCCAACCGGCCACCTCCCTGTGGTTCCGCGGTTCCCGGAGAGATGATCGCCAGCGGAACGATCATCGCCAGCGTGACGATCATCGCGGTATTCCATCTTGTTATCCGTGGGATATACCATCTTGTAATCCGCATCTCCAACGCCCCCTAATTCCCTTGCCTTGCGTGCGTTTTCGTGCTATTTTACATCAATTGCTTCGGACCGCTTGCGGGCCGGACCACCCTTCCAGGACGGAATGAAATCATGGAAACGAAATCGCGCCTCAACTTCACCTACATCCTCGCCGCGCTCCTGATCGTGGCCGGACTGGTTTCCGCCCTTCTGGCTGACAGGGACGGGTCTGAAATGCCCGTTGTGTTTACTTCCGACGGAACGCTGTCTACGGAAGCCTACTCGGTCGACCTGGGGTTCGCCCTGAAGGATGCCGACGAGAATGAATTCACCATCGCGCAGTTCGAGGGTGAGGTCCGGGTCATCAATTTCTGGGCTACCTGGTGCCCTCCCTGCCGCGACGAGATCCCCGACTTCCAGGCGTTCCATGAAGAATACGGCAATCGGGGCGTCAAGATCATCGGCATCGCCCTCGACGACGAAGGCGCCGAAGTCGTGCAGCCATTCGCCGAAGAAATAAACATGACCTACCTTTCCCTTATCGATACCAGTCAGATGGCCGCCGCGAAATTCGGCGGGGTCTACGGCATTCCGACCACGTTCATCATCGACCGGGACGGCAGGGTCCGTAAGAAACACGTAGGCTACATGTCCTACGAAAACCTTGAGGCCGCCGTCCTGCCCCTGCTGGAGGAGTAGACCGCTTTCGGTCGCGCCGCGCAGGTTCTCCTCTGACCTGATTCGCCTCCGATTCGCTTCACCCCTCCGAGCCGTGCAGTTTCCTCAGGGTCTCAGCCAGATTGCGTCCCAGTCCCTCCACGGCCGCCTGCCGCTTCTCGTCCTTTAACCAGCCGTCATCGGTAAACGCCCCGAAGGCACCCGGCACCGCCACCTGGTCCGGCAGGACCATCACGTGTATGTTGCTTAGTATAGACCGGACGTGCACCAGCCCCCGGAGGCCGCCCAGCGACCCCGGCGATGCGCTCATCAACGCCGCCGACTTGTTCTTGAATACCGCCAGCCTCTCCTCTCCGTCCGCGGGCCGGGACGCCCAGTCGATCGTGTTCTTGAGGAGCGGCGTGATCGAACTGTTGTATTCGGGTGCGGCGATCAGCAGGCCCTGGCAGGCCATCATCAGGGCCTTGAACCGCTCGGCATGCTCCGGGATGCCTTCCCGCTCCTCCAGGTCGCCGTCGTACAGCGGCATGGGATAGTCCCGCAGATCGACCCGGTCGACCGCGGCGCCGGCTTCTTCCGCTCCCTGGACGGCGATGCGAACCAGTTTCTTATTGAACGATTCGGTCCGCGCACTGCCCGCAAAGGCCAGTATCCTGGGCACATAGCCCATATTCATATCGCTTTCTTCATTCACGCGCTTTGCTTTTCATGACGCGCTGCACGAACCGTTTCAAACCCGTCCGGCACCATCCTGCAGCATAACCTGAACTGTTTGAAAAGTCGCGCCTGGGCCCTTAAAAGTCAAGGGATGTTTGCCCGCTGTGCGGCACTTCACCGATCACCCGGATCACCCCTTCCCGCACGGCCTTTACCGGCTGTTGAACGCTGGAGAAACACCTTGACGGGAAGGGCTGATTTTACTATGATCCCACATCGTCATATCAACTGCCAAACACGGCCGCGAGAAGCCTGGCAGCGGCCGGAATACCCGCAGCATCCCCGAGCGTAATGCCGGTTTCCCCGGACCGGCCGGAAGCCGGCCGATCCAGTCTTGCCCATGACCCGACCCGCCGGAACCCTCACGCCCGCAATGGCGCAGTACGCGAGGATGAAGGATCAGCACAAGGACGCGATTCTCTTTTTTCGCATGGGGGACTTCTACGAGACCTTCGGCGACGACGCCCGGCTGGTCTCGCGCGTCCTGGGCATCACGCTCACCGCGCGTAATTCAGGCTCGGGCGGCGGGGACAAGACGCCGCTTGCCGGCGTGCCCTACCATGCCGTGGAGAAGTACATCGCCGAACTCGTCGGGTCCGGGTACAAAGTGGCGGTCTGCGAACAGGTCGAAGACCCGAAGAAGGCCCGCGGCGTGGTCAAGCGGGACGTGGTGGAAGTCGTTACGCCGGGCACGTCGATGCTGGCGCAGACCCTCGATCCCGGCGAGAACAACTACATGGTCGCGCTGACCTTCGACCAGGACGTCTACGGTCTGGCCTTTCTCGATCTCTCCACCGGCGAGTTCCGCGCGGCGGAGCTCGACGAGGACGACCTGCTCAGCGAACTCAACCGCCTGGATCCCACCGAGGCGATCGTATCCTACGACCGGGCGGAGCAGGCCGAGGCCCTCCTCGAACCCCATTTCCCCGACATCGCGATCAGCCGCCTGGAAGAATGGGCCTTTTCCTACGACCACGCGCTTCAGATCCTGCTCGACCATTTCGAAGTGTTGACGCTCAAGGGCTTCGGGTGCGACGAAATGACCGCCGGCGTCGCCGCGGCGGGCGGCATGCTGGTCTACCTGCGGGAAACCCAGAAGAACCACCTGGCCCACCTGAGGACGATGGCCCGGTACGACGTGTCGGACTCGATGCTGATGGACACGTCGACCCAGCGCAACCTGGAGCTGATCACCTCCCTGCGGGACGGGGGCCGGGAAGGCACGCTCCTTTCCGTGATGGACCGGACCTACACCCCCATGGGTGCGCGTTTCATGCGCCAGGCTATCACGCGGCCGCTGGTTTCCGTCGAAACCGTTCTGTCCCGTCAGCACGCGGTGGCCGAATTCTACGAAGCTCACGAGACGCGGGACGGGTTTGCCGGCCATCTGAAGTCGATGGGAGACATGGAACGGCTGGCCGCCCGCGTCGGGTCGGAGCGCGCGAATGCCCGCGATCTGATCGCGTTGAAGCAGGCCCTGCACGAGATCCCGGTGATCAAGAAGACGCTCGCAGGCCTGAAGGCCGGGTTGGCGGCCGGCCTCCGGGACGGCCTGCGCGATCTGAAAACCCTGGCGGAAAAACTGGACCGGGCCCTGGTGGACGACCCGCCCCTGTCGCTGACCGAAGGCGGGCTCATCCGCGCGGGATACAACAAGGACCTGGACGACCTGCGGGTGATCAGTTCGGGCGGCAAGCGCTGGATCGCCGAACTGCAGCAGAAGGAACGGGAGCGCACGGGGATACAGTCTCTCAAGGTCGACTACAACCGGGTCTTCGGTTACTACATCGAGGTCACGAAACCGAACCTGCACCGGCTGGAAGGCGAGTACATCCGCAAGCAGACCATGCGCAACGCGGAGCGGTTCATCACGCCGGAACTGAAAGAATACGAAGAGAAGATCCTGGGCGCCGAGGAGAAGATCGGAGAGCTGGAATACACCCTCTTCCTCGCATTGCGGGAAGAAGTGGCCGCGAGCCTGGAGGACATCCAGGGCAACGCCCGGGCGATCGCCCAGTTCGACTTCCTGACCGCGCTGGCCGAACTGGCCGTCCAGAACGACTACGTGGCGCCGGAGATCGACGACGGATCGGTCCTGGAGATCAATGATGGACGCCATCCCGTGGTGGAGCAACTGCTGCAGGGCGAGCCCTTCGTGCCCAACGATACGCGTCTCGATACCCGGACCAAGCAGATCGCCCTGATCACCGGGCCGAACATGGCCGGGAAGAGCACCTATCTCCGCCAGGTGGGCCTCACGGTCCTCATGGCCCAGGTCGGTTCCTTCGTTCCGGCCAGGTCCGCGCGGATCGGCATCGTGGACCGCATCTTCACGCGGGTGGGCGCTTCCGACAACCTGGCCCGGGGCGAGAGCACCTTTCTCGTCGAGATGAACGAGACCGCAAACATCCTCAACAACGCGACGCCGGACAGTCTTGTCCTCCTTGACGAGATCGGCCGGGGCACGAGCACGTACGACGGCCTGAGCATCGCCTGGGCGGTCACGGAGTACCTGCACAATACGCCCGGGCGGACCGCCAAGACGCTATTCGCCACGCACTACCACGAACTGATCGAACTGGCGTCGTCCCTGGACCGCATCGCCAACTTCAACGTGGCCATCCGCGAACAGGCCGATCAGATCGTATTCCTGCGCAAGGTGATGCCCGGCGGGAGCGACCGGAGTTACGGGATCCAGGTGGCGCGCATGGCCGGACTGCCGCGCAGCGTGATCGAAAGGGCCCGGGTCATTCTGGCCAACCTGGAAGACGAGGAGACCGCGGCGGACGGCCTGGGTGGCCTGGACGGCGAGGCTGGCGAGTCCGGTACGGCCGGGACGCCGCACCACGGAAAACCGAAGGTGGAAGGCGGCGACTACCAGCTCAGTCTGTTTGTGCCGGCGGACCATCCGGTCGTCGAGGATATCAAGGAGCTGGACCTGGATCTCATGACCCCGGTCGAAGCCATGAACGCCCTCTACCGGCTCCAGCAGAAGGCCGCCGGGTCTGACACGAACAGTAAATAGACGTGTTTAGCGGTAAGTGGCCGCGTTTTGAAGGAAGTAGCCGCGTCCAGCGAAAGTAGCGACGTTCGGAGAGAAGCAGCCATGTCCATCATTTCCTCCGCCATGCTGGTGAACGCCGCCGGCGATATCCTCGTCAACCTGCGCGACGACGACCCCCGCATCATCTTCCCGAACCAGTGGAGCCTCATCGGTGGGCACGTGGAAGCGGGCGAAAGTCCCGAAGAAGGGCTCGTCCGCGAGGTGGCGGAGGAGATCGGCTACCCGGTGACCGAATTCCATCCCCTGGCGACCTTCTTCGACGGCGAGGGCACGCGGCACCTCTATCTCGTCCCGATCGAAGTGCCCATCGACGACCTGGTGCTTGGCGAAGGCCAGGCCATCCGGTTCATCGACCCCTCCCGGGCACTCGACGAACTGGACCTTTGCATCACCGGCCGGCGGTGCATCGAGGTCTACCTGCGCCACCTGGAATTCCAGGATTACGTCCGCACGCGGGCGTAAGCGCTTCTCGCCCTAAGCCTTTCGCAGTCCCCACGACCTGACCATGTAGTAGATGACCGGGATGACCACGAGGGTCAGTACCGTGGACGTCACCATGCCGCCGACCATGGGCGCTGCGATGCGCTGCATGACCTCCGAGCCCGTGCCGGTCCCCCACATGATGGGCGCCAGCCCGGCCATGGTGGCCGCAACCGTCATCATCTTGGGCCGCACCCGTTCCACCGCCCCGTGCATGACCACCTCGTAGAGATCCTTGCGGGTGTTGAGCGCGTTGCGGCTTACCCGCTCCTGGTAGGCCTGCTTGAGATAGAGCAGCATGACGACCCCCGTTTCCGCCGCCACGCCGGCCAGCGCGATGAATCCGACCCCCACCGCGATGCTGAAGTCGTAGTCCAGCAGGTACATCAGCCAAACGCCGCCCACCAGCGCGAAGGGCAGCGACAGCATGACGATCATGCTGTCCACGACGTTGCGGAAGTTCATGTAGAGCAGCAGGAGAATAATCGCCAGCGTGACGGGCACGACGATCTGCAGACGCCGCTGCGCCCGTTCCAGGTACTCGTACTGCCCGCTCCAGACCATGCTGTAGCCCACGGGCAGCGAGACCCGTTCGGAGATATGCCGCTTGGCGGTTTCGACGTAGGCGCCGATGTCCGTGTCCGTGAGATCGACGTACACCCAGGCCGTGGGCCGGGCGTTCTCCGACTTGATGCCGGACGGTCCCTTGTGGATCCGTATGTCGGCCACCTGGCTGATGGGGATCTGCGCGCCCGAGGGCGTCGGGATCAGGATGCGCCTGAGGTCCGATATGTCGTCGCGCAGTTCCCGGGCGTAGCGGATGTTCACCGGGTAGCGCTCCAGCCCCTCCACCGTGTAGGTCACGTCCACGCCGCCCACGGCCGACATGATGATGTCCTGGACGTCGCCGACCGTCATCCCGTAGCGCGCCGCCTCGATCCGGTTGATTTCGAAGTCGAGATAGTTGCCGCCCATCGTCTTCTCGGGAAAGACGCTGAGGGTGCCCGGCAGTTCACCGAGCTCCACCGCGACCTGCTGGGCCAGGTCCGACAGTACGGCCAGATCGTCCCCCATCAACTTGACGCCGACGGGCGTCCGGATGCCCGTGGACAGCATGTCGATCCGCGTGCGGATGGGCATGGTCCACGCATTGGTCAGGCCCGGGAACTGGATGGCGTCGTTGAGCGCTTCCACGAGCCCTTCGCGGGTCATGCCCGGCCGCCAGGCCTCCTCGGGCTTGAGCATGATGGTGGTCTCGATCATGGACAGCGGCGCCGGATCGGTCGCCGTGTCGGCCCGCCCCACCTTGCCGAATACCCGTTCCACTTCCGGGAAGGAACTGATGATCCGGTCGGTCTGCTGCAGGAGCTGGCGGGCCTTGGTGATTGATATGCCGGGGTCCGTGGTGGGCATGTAGAGCAGGTCGCCCTCGTAGAGGGGCGGCATGAATTCGGATCCGATCCGCTGCAGCGGGTACCACGTGGCGGACAGGACGACCACCGCGACGGCGACGGTCAGCCACCTCACGCGTATCGCCGCCCGGATCACGGGCCGGTAGAGGAACACGAGCAATCGGCTGAGCGGGTTCCTGCGCTCCGGCAATATGCGGCCGCGGACCAGGTATCCCGCCAGTACCGGCACGAAGGTGATGGCCAGCAGGGCCGCCGCGGCCATCGTGTACGTCTTGGTAAAGGCCAGCGGTTTGAAAAGCCGGCCCTCCTGGGCCTGCAGGGCGAAGATGGGCGCGAAGGACAGGGTGATGATCAGCAGGGAGTAGAAGAGGGACGGCCCCACTTCCTTCGTGGCGTCGAGCACGATCCGCCAGTGGTCCTTCTTCCCGCGGTCCCGCTCCATATGCTTGTGGATGTTCTCGATCATGACGATGGCGGCGTCCACCAGGGTACCGATGGCGATGGCGATCCCGCCCAGGGACATGATGTTGGCGTTGATCCCCTGCCAGGACATGATCAGGAAGGCGGCGAGTACGCTGATGGGCAGGGTAAGGATGACCACGAGGGCCGAGCGGAAATGGACCAGGAAGATAATGCAGACCAGGGCGACGATGAGGCTCTCTACCAGAAGCTTGTCGGAAAGATTGTCGATGGCCCGTTCGATCAGGTTCGACCGGTCGTAGGCCGTGATGATCTCCACGCCTTCCGGCAGGCCCGACTTGAGGGACTCCAGCTTCTCCTCGACGTCCCGGATGACGTCCATGGCGTTCTCGCCGTACCGCATGACGATGATGCCGCCGACGATCTCGCCCTCGCCGTTCCATTCCGCCAGTCCGCGCCGCAGCTCGGGCCCCGTCGTGACCCGGGCGACATGGTGGAGCAGGATGGGCGTGCCGAAATCGTCGACCCCCAGCGTGACGTTTTCCAGATCCTCGACGGACTGGATATACCCCAGGCCGCGGACCATGTATTCCGCTTCCGCCATTTCGACGACCCGGCCGCCCACGTCGTTGTTGCTCCGCTGGATCGCCGTCTTGATCCGGTTGAGCGGAATGCCGTAGATCAGCAGCTTGTTGGGATCGACCTCCACCTGGTACTGCTTGACGAAGCCGCCTATGCTGGCCACCTCGGAAACGCCGTTTACCGAAGTCAGTTCGTACCGGAGGAACCAGTCCTGGATGCTCCGCAGTTCCGCCAGGTTGTGCCGGTCGCTGCGGAGTACGTACTCGTAGACCCAGCCCACTCCCGTGGCGTCCGGCCCGAGCGCGGGGTTTACGCCCGGCGGCAGGCGGTCGGTCACGTAGCTCAGGTACTCCAGCACGCGGCTGCGGGCCCAGTAGATGTCCGTGCCGTCTTCGAAGATGATGTACACGAAACTGAGCCCGAAGAAACTGTAGCCGCGGACCGTCTGCGCGTAGGGCACCGCGAGCATGGCCGTCGTCAGAGGGTAGGTCACCTGGTCTTCCACCACCTGGGGCGCCTGCCCGGGATACTCGGTAAGGACGATCACCTGCACGTCCGAGAGATCCGGGATGGCGTCCAGCGGGATCTCCACCAGGGCCACGGTACCGCCCGCGATCAGCAGCACCGTGACCAGGATCACCAGGAACCGGTTCTTCACGGAGTATTCGATTATGCGTTCTAACATGATGAACCTCTTTACGTTCCGGACGGTTCTGGCGAACCAGGCCGTCCAGGCGGACCGGTCAATGCATCATCCGGTGATCGAGCATCTTCTGGATCGCTTCCTGGAGCCGGCTCTCCGAGTCGATCAGGAACTGGGCCGACGTAACCACCTGCTCGCCCTCGCTGACACCGCTCGCAGCCTGCACGTAACCGTCCTCCCCCTCCATGCCGAGGGTCACCTCGCGGGGTTCGAATTTCCCTCCGTCGAGGGCGACGAAGACCACGTTGCGCTCGCCGCTGCGGATGACCGCGCTGCCCGGGATGACGAGCACGGGCCGTTCGCCGCGCGCGGAAAGCCGGATATTGGCGTACATCTGGGGCTTCAGTTCGAGGTTCCGGTTGGAAAACACCAGCCGGATCTTGATATCCCTGGATGCCTGGTCCAGGTAGGGATAGATGTAATCGATCCTGCCGCGGTAGACCTTCCCGGGATTGTAGGGAAGCTCCATTTCGGCCGTCAGGCCCGGACTCAGCCACGGGGCGTCCGCGTCGTAGACGTGGGCGAAGGCCCAGATGGTGGATAAATCGGCCATGCGGTACATGTCCATGCCGGGTGTGACGCGCATGCCCAGTTCGGCCATGCGCTCCACGACGATGCCCTTCGACGGCGCGTAGATGGTCAGCGTGCGGGTGATTGCGCCGCGCGTTTCCAGTTCCTGGATCTGCGCTTCGGTGACGTCCCAGTAGAGCAGCCGGCGACGGGAGGCATCAAGCAGCGACTCGGCGCCTTCAGCGATGGTTTCGAACGCGCTGCCTTCCAGGTTCCTGAGGTTCTGAAAGGCCAGTAGATACTCTTCCTGCGCCGCAACCAGTTCAGGCGAGTAGATGTCCAGCAGGGGGTCGCCCGCGCGTACCTGCTGACCCGTCTCGTTCACGTACAGTCTCTCGATCCACCCGGGATACTTGACGTTTATCCGGGAGAACATCTCCTCGTTGTAGTCGAGGTGGCCAACGGTCCGAATGGACCGGGTCAACGGACGCTCCCGGACCGGCGCGGTCTGCACGCCGATGTTCTGTATGGTGACCGGGTCGATCACGATGGATGCGTCGCGGGCAGGGTCCGTGGTTTCTGCGGAAGACGGCGCGGCCGAATCACCATGCACATGTCCCTCTCTGAAATCGTGTCCCGCTGTCATATCGTGCCCCTCATCGGCGGCCGCCTGCTGCTCCGCTCCGTCCGAGACCTGCGCCTCCTCCGCGGCCGCAGTTTTCACCGGCGTAAGGTTCATGCCGCAGATCGGGCACTGGCCGGGTTCTTCGGAGATCACGTTCGGGTGCATGCCGCACGTCCAGAGCTGGACCTGTGCCGTTTCATCGTGGCCGCCCTCCGGAACAGTCGTTTCGGGGTCGCCGCATCCCGCGGCCATGGCTAACGGGACAGCGGCCAGCAACACGAGGAGCAGCATCCGGAATACGCGGCCACGTGCTGGTCTGTTGATTCTCATGGTTTACCTCCTGTGCCTACGGGAGCGAACCCCCGGCGGCGCGTTCAAGCAGACTGAGATACGTGCGGTATCTCGACGATTCTTCCACGTACCCGAGCCGCGTACGCAGCACCATGCGTTCCGCGTCGAGCAGGTCAAGGAAGTCCATCTGTCCCGTCTGGTAGGCGGCCAGCGTCGCCAGCACGCTGCTTTCCGCTTGGGCGATAAGGCCCTGCTCGTAGACATCCAGGGCCCGTCCGGAGTGGCGCAAACGCCCGTAGGCCTCCGCGACCTCCGCCGCAATGGCGTCCCGGATGTTCTCCCTGATGTAACGGCTTTCCTCCACCCGGGCCTCAGCCTCCTGCACGCCGGCCCGGATGCGTTTTCTGAAGAGGGGCAGGTTCACGTTCAACATGATGCCGAAGGCGTCTTTCCCCGCGTCGGACGCCATGTTGTTCCCGACCTTCGGGACGGTGACGTAGGATGCCTGCACCGTGAAATCCGGTCGGCTGCCGAGGCGGGCGAGGCGCACGCCCAACTCGTCCCGGCGGATCCGGGCGTCGACCTCGGCGAGTTCCTGGCGGACGGACAGCGCCCTTTCGACCACCAGGGACTCGGGCCGGGCGTATCGCGTCGTGTCTATGGCCGCCACCTGGTCGACGGGCGTATCGGACGGACGGGCCAGGACGCCGTTGAGACGGGCCGCAAAAGCGCTGCGCTCGCCTTCCAGCGTGATGCGCCGCTTCAGGACTTCCGATACTTCAACGTGTGACTTGAGCACGTCGGCCTGCGTACCGCCTCCGGCCGCGTATTTCTCCTCCGCGGCGCCGGTGAAGGTCTCCAACATCACCAGATAGTCATCCAGGATGCGCAGGGACCGGTCTACCCGGTAAAGGTCGTAGTAGACACGCTTCACCTCGTGGGTGATATCGCGGGCGATCGTTTGGATACGGGCCGTTTCGGCGGCCGTTTCCTCGCCGGACATGTCGCTGCGCAGGCTCAATTTGCCCGGGTAGGGGATCTTCTGACCGAAAGCCAGCACATTCCTCTGCGGTCCAACGCGCGTTTCCGGCGAGGAAAGCCAGCGGGTGTACGCAAAGGTCGGATCCGGGTAAGAAGCGACCTGGGGCCCCCGTTGCTCCGCCGCGGCCCGGCGATGACGGGCCGCCTGCAAGGCCGGATTGCGGTCCAGGGCCTCGGCGACCAGGGCCTCGAGTTCCGGCGTCTGGGCCCGGGCCGGCTGGACTGCGACGGCCAGGGCGGCAGTAATCGCGATAAAAACGCCCGCGTATCGTATGAATACGGACATGGGCAGTTCCTTGGGTTGATAGGGATCGTTTGCTGTTAACCGTTACGGGACTGTGTTCGGACGGGGCGGTTTCTGGCGCGACATGCGGCATCGCGGCGTTCGGATGTCATGCCGGCCGCGCCGCCGCTGCGACATTGTACCGCGCGAATATCACGCCGGGAGGACACGCCGCTGCGACATCGTGCCGCGCGGTCCGGACAACGAGACACTGCTGGTCCGGGCATACGTCAATCCGGATACACGATGCCCGTTACGCGCCACGCGTGTCACGCAAGGCCCGCTGCCGTCCGAAAGTATCAGAAGAGGTATTAAATGAGGTAGGTGCAGAAGAGCGTGCGCAGGGGCGGTGGAGACCGGGTGGCATCCATCTCGGGTGAAACCCCGGAAACATGAATCACCGGTTCGGCCGCGTAAGGACCCCGCAACGGTGTGGACAGGTCCGGCTGATCAGGTTGGACGAGGGCGTAAGCCGGAAGCGCACCCGCACCGGACGCCTGGTACGGCGCCGCTTCGAGGCCGCAAGAGCACATGGCCAGCGTCCCCGTGCCGCGCGTTTCCGGCGTCTCGGCCGTCGCGCAGCAAGCATGTGCGCCTTCGGCCGGCATGCTTTCTGACGACAAAGCCCTTTCTATGATACACATGCCCGCCGCCGCGCCGGACGCGGTGGTCGGAGACGACAGCGCGAGGAAGAGGATGAGGATGGTGAATTGCCTGGTCCGCCTGATCATGAACGGATTCTCCCGGAAATGAAAAACGCTCAACACGAGTAATCTATACATTTTCCGGTGGATACGCAATCGAAAATGCGCCTGGCAGCGCCCGGGCAGCGTCCACCCGTGGGTCCGGCCGCGGGATCCCGTCCGCTTACTTCTCCGAATCCCGTCCCCACCTTTTGCCCCGGATACGCTGGCGTCTGACGAGTTTGACGACCTCCTTCACCGTGATATCCGTCCTGGCCTCGGGAACGTCCAGCGGCGACGCGGAAGGCAACTCGGGGACGACGGCATACCGCCTGCCATCCTTTCGGCGGATGATGACCTTTCCCGTCGATTCGGCTTCGTCGAGCAAGCTCGACAGATGCTGCCTGGCTTCAGAATAAGTATAGACGTCCATCGTAAAGCCCCCTTAATCCTCCAGGCGAATCACTTCGATTCCGAGCGATTCCGCGGCACGGCCCAGGGAACGGTCCAGCGTCAACAGGGGCGCATTGTACCTGAGGGCGGCCTCCAGAAAGAACGCGTCCGCCGCCACCCCCTTCAACCGGGATGCGATCGTAAGGACATTGGCCATGTCCACGTCCACGTAACGCAAAGGGATGTTATCGAGGGTCTCCATCGTCCTGCGCGCCTCACGGGCATCGATCCCTTTCTGCCGGACCATGACGGAAAAGGTGTTGCAGATTTCCCATCGGATGAAGTCGGGTGCAATCAGGGCATGCCCCGAAGCGGCCTTCGCAAGCAGTTCTCTTTCCGGGCCCCGCAATACGGAAGCGATAATCGCTGATGTGTCGATGACCATATTCACACCGAAACCTCCAATTCGTATTGTACAATTGTACTTATGAGTTCAAGCAAGGTCAAGTAATTTCACAAAAGTTACGAGGCCTGGTGTAAACGGTGGGACCGCCGATGCGGGTAACCTGGTTGATCTGGCCTGGGCCGCCAGGCGATCCGATTCGCCAGGCGACCCGGTCCGCCAGGCGGATGTTCACGCAATGTCCCCCTTAAAGCATGCATTGTTCACACACGGGTCACACTTTTTCCTGTATACTTTGATAGAATGGTCCATAATGGGCGGCCTCATGCCGGTAACTTGCCAAACCGGAGGATCCCTTTTCATTCCGGATCCATCAGAAGTCGCAACCGATTGTTGAACGCGTATTGAGGGTTGGCATTTATGAGCGGATTAACGGGAGAAGGCGACAGGGGGAAGTTGACAGATCGGTTCGTCTGTGTGATTCAACACCTGAATCGCCTGATGTACAGTGGACGTGTGGACGAACTGAAGAAACTGGGCTTGAACGCTCACCAGATCAACACCCTGATTTTGCTGGACTATTACGGACCCTCCAGGATGGGTGCCCTGGCGAGTCACCTGGGTAGCAAGTTATCCCATACGTCCAATATCGTAGACCACCTGGTTTGCGAGGGTTACCTTCGAAGAAGTTCGGATCCGAACGACCGGAGAGTGGTAATCTGTGAATTGACCGCACGCGGCAGGAAGGCTACAGAGAAGTTCACACAGCTTGCGAGGATTCGTGCGAACAAGGTGGCTGAGAAGTGGGATTCTGAACAATTCGAAAAGGTGGTCGAGTCGCTGGAACTGTTATGGAAGGCAGAAAAAGAAGCTCAGGAATCGGTCGTTTCGAGCCAGACGAAGAACAAATCCCTGCGCAAGGCTTAAGGTAAAATCAGACATACAGACAGCTCAGAGTTGTGGAAACGGCCGACGGTTCGATGGTTCATCTCAGCGGTTTAACATAACGCCGGTACCATGTTCGCTGTGACTGGCCTTGCGCCGGCACCATGCTTGCCGTGACCGACCATGTCTTCCTTCTTACCCCAGAAGCGAAAGCCCGCCACGACGACAAGGGCGGACCATCCGTCAATCCCCGTACCTCCCCCGGAACCTCTAAAGCAACTTCAATCCCAAGTTGATCAGCACGTACCAGGCCGTCAGGCGGAACAAGCTGGTCTTCCTGCCTTCGCGCGTCAATCCGCGTAGCGGCAGGAACTGACAGGCCGCCCGGCCATCCCGGACCATTCACCTCGAAGCGAACACTCCTCAGATCCAAAGGAAACGGTTTGATCGTGATTGTCTGCCACCTGGCTGGCAAGAACCGGACCGGCCACAGCTTTGCCAGGTGCGGTCTGGTGCGGCGATAGCTCGACCTGGTGTGGCGATAGCTCGGCCTGGAATGGCACTGGCGCGGCATATAGCGAGTCCACGCAAAATCACTCCAGGGGCCAAAAAGTTTACTTTGACAAATATTAGTATACTGTATAGTCCTTATACAGATTAGTTTGGAAATACGATTATCTCTGCACAAGACACTGCGCAGTTCGGTCCCGTGGAAACGGTCTAATCGTAACCACTTGGCTGAAACCGGGTGAATGAACACATGGACGACGAACGCAGAAAGCAGATATCAACCCGCTACCTGGATTCCGTAGAAGAAATCAACCGGATCATGTACAGCGGTCGTCTCCATGAATGGCAGGGCATGGACCTGTCGATTTCCCAGTTCAATACCCTGGTTATGCTGAAACAAATGGGGCCGATGCGCATGGGCATGATCTCCTACTATCTGAGGAATACCCTGGCCGCGACGACCTCGATCGTAGACCGGCTGGAGCGCAAAGACCTGGTGACTCGTTCCAGAGATCCCGAGGACAGAAGAGTGGTCGTCTGCGAGTTGACGGAACAGGGGCAAAAAGCCACGGAGCGGTTCTGGCGTGTTGCCAGGGAGGCGGCTTTGAGGGTGGCCGGCAAATGGGACCTGGAGCAATTCGAGTCCGTGGTCGACGCCCTGGAACTGATCTTAAGGACCCATAAAGAGATTGTTCAGTCCGGACAGTCCGGACAGTCCGGCGGATCCACGGAGCCGACGAGGTAGCTGTCACAGAGCGACGAGGTAGCTCGGCGGTCGTCTTCTGCGAGGACGGTTCAGGACGTCGAGATACAGGACTGCATGAAATGCCGGGCGGCACCGATTATGCCGGCGTCGTCACCGAGTTTGGCGGGAACGATCCGGAGTATGCTGGCCGACCACTTGTAGGCTCGCCGGGCGACTTCGGCGCGTATGGGATCGAAGATCAAATCGCCCGCCCTGATGACGCCCCCTCCGATGACGATCAGTTCAGGATTCAACAGGTTGGTGAGGCTGGACACGGCCGTGCCCAGCAGCGTGCCGGACCGGTGCATCACCTCGCGCGCCGTCTCGTCTCCCCCGTTGGCCGCTTCGGCGATCATCGCGGCGTCGATGCGGTCGAGGTCGCCGTCGGCCATTGCCGTAAGTGCGCTCTCGCGCCCGCTTTGCAGCAGTTCTCTCGCCCGGCCGGCAATGGCCGTCGCCGAGGCGTAGGCTTCCAGGCAGCCCGGCGCGCCGCAGCCGCACATCCTCCCGTTCTCCACCACGGTCATATGGCCGATCTCGCCGCCCGCGCCGTTGGATCCGCGCCAGACTTCATTGTTCATGATGATCGCGCCGCCGACGCCGGTCCCAAGGGTGATGCACACGATATTGGCGTAACCCGAGGCACCTCCGACCCAGTGCTCGCCAATGGCCGCCGCGTTGGCGTCGTTCTCGATCGTCACCGGCAGGCCCAGCCGTTCATGCAGTATCGACCGGAGGGGCAGGTCCGCCCATTCCGGCACGTTGGGCGCGTACACCACCGTGCCGGTGTCCTCTATGATCAAGCCCGGCGTACCCACGCCCACGCCGGCCACCCGGTCGCGGCCACATGAATCCATGGTCATCTCGACGCAGGCCACCAGGCGGTCGATCACCTCGCCGGCGGTACGGCTGCCAGATATGGACTGCCAGGCCCGGTGGGATATGGAGCCGCCGTCATCCACGACGGCGCTGTTGACGTTCGTTCCTCCCAAGTCGACGCCAATGACCAGGTCTCGCTTCATGCCTCGCCGGTCCCCTCTCAGTCACTACCTGCATTCGCCGTAATCGCTACCCGTTTCCGCCGACATCACTACTTGCATCCTCGGTCACCACTGCTCGCAACCGCCGTCAGATCGCCGCCCGACGGCCACCGTCATCTCTACCCGACATTCGCCGCCAGATCGCTGCCCGACATCGGCTCCGGCCCGGGGATGCCCATCATGGACAGCACGGTCGGCGCCACGTCCGCCAGCCGGCCTCCGGTTCGCAGTACGGCGTCTTTGCGGCGCTCGTCCACGAGGATGAGCGGCACGGGATTCGTGGTATGGGCCGTGTGGGGCGTGCCCGTTTCCGGATCCACCATGACTTCCGCGTTGCCGTGGTCCGCCGTGACGACCGCCCCGCCGCCGGCCGCCGCGACCGCGTCCATCACCTGGCCGAGACAACGGTCTACCGTCTCCACGGCGGTGACCGCCGCCAGGAGCGAGCCCGTATGGCCCACCATGTGCGGGTTGGCGAAATTCACCAGGACGAAGTCGTATTCCCCGCTGCGAAGGGCCCTGGCGACACGCGCCGCGACTTCGGTCGCGCCCATTTCGGGCTTTTCGTCGTAGGTGGCGACGTCCCGCGGCGAGGGAACCAGAATCCGGTTCTCGCCTTCGAAGGGCCGTTCATCGCCGCCGTTGAAGAAATAGGTGACGTGGGGGTACTTTTCTGTCTCCGCCACGCGCAGTTGCCGCCGGCCGGCGAGGCTGATCGTCTCTCCCAGGATCTCGCGCATACGTTCCGGGGGACGAAAGGCGCAGGGCACATCGAAACGCGCATCGTAAGGCGTCATGGTGACGATACGCACATCCGGCACGGTCCCGCGGTGAAATCCGTCGAAGGCCGGCTCGATGAAGGCCCGAACGATCTGCCGGCCACGATCGGCCCGGAAATTGAAGACGATGACCGCGTCACCGTCGGCGATCACGTCCGTGCGGGCGTCTTCCCGCGTCGCAATGACAGTAGGCGAAACGAACTCGTCTGTTTCGCCCCGGCCGTAGGCCGCCTGTATGGCCTGCTCCGCGGTACCGGCCCGGTTTCCCCTTGCCTCGGTGAAGAGTTCGTAGGCCCTGCGCACCCGTTCCCACCGGTTGTCCCGGTCCATGGCGTAGTATCGCCCGGTCACGGTCGCGATGCGTCCCACGCCCAGCCGATCGACGGTTTCCTGAAGCGTCCGGAGATAGCCCGGCGCGCTCCGGGGCGGCGTGTCGCGCCCGTCCACCACGGCATGCACCAGGACGCGGTCGCCGGCCAGACCCTGGCGCCTGGCCAGTTCGAGCAGCGTCAGGTAATGCCTTTCGGCGCTATGGACAAGGCCGTTCGACGTGAGGCCGAGCAGGTGAAGCCGCCCGCCGGTTTCCCGAAGCCGTGCCAGTATTTCGATAAACGCGGCGTTCTCGAAGAACGAACCGTCGTCGATGGCCTCGTTGATCCGGCTGACTTCCTGCCGCACCACCCGTCCGGCGCCCAGGTTGAGGTGGCCGACTTCCGAGTTTCCCATGATGCCCGGCGGCAGCCCTACGTCCTCGCCGGACGCACTGAGCAGCGTGCGGGGATACCGTTGCCACAGCCTGTCGAAATTCGGCGTATCCGCCATCAGGACGGCGTTGGCGTCGCTTTGGGGCCCCATGCCCCAGCCGTCCAGGATAACAAGGGCAACGGGAGAGCTCATTTGGAAGTACGTATCCTGTATTACTGAAAAGGGTACCTTTCGAGCGAAAGGCCATTATGAAGAAAACGCGGAAGACACTCCGCGTTTTCTGTTGATGCATCAATATTTCGTGTATGCCAGAGGTTTAAGGTACGGCGGTCATGTCGAATGCGCGGCGTCATCGCGCCACGGCGTCCCGCCGCATGCGTTGAGTCACGGTGCCACTGCGACATGCCGAACGCGCGGTGGCATGCCAAACGCGCGGCTTAAACGTCCCAAATGCACCATGCGCCGTCCTTACTCTTCTTCCGGAACCCGCAGGCCTACCAGGAACTGCGCGTTGCCGCGCTGTATCCTGAACCGGATGGCCTGGCCGGCTTCGAACTGGCGGACGATGGCCAGGAATTCCTGTACGCTGGACACCGGATCGCCGTTCACTTCTCGGATCAAGTCGCCCCGGCGGAGTTCCTTGTCCTCGGCCACGCTGCCCGAACGTACCTGTACGATCACCACGCCCGACCCCGATTCGTAGAAACGGGTCCACTCCCGGGCAACATCCATGACGTCGATGCCGAGGTTGCTCGCCGGACTTCTTTCCCTCGAATCTTCCCTTGACGCAGTACGCGTGGGATCGCCATCGGGCAACTCGCCCAGTTCAATCGAGACCGTCCGGGGCGCTCCGTCCCGGATCACCTCCAGTTCCACTTCCGTACCCGGCGCTATACTCGCGATCCGTTTGCGCAGGTCGTCCGTGTTTTCCACGTCTGCGCCATTGACCCCGACGATCACGTCCTCCACCTGGAGGTCGGCATCTTTCGCCGGACCGTCGTCAGTGATACTGTTGATCACCGCTCCCGCCTTACTTGCCAGGTTCATGGATGCGGCCACGTCTTCATCCAGGTTTTCGATCTGCACGCCCAGGTACCCGCGGCTGACGCGTCCGTCCCGAACCAGCCGGGTCATGATGTCCCGGGCCATGTTGGCCGGAACCGCGAAACCGACGCCCTGGTACCCGCCCGTCCGGGTCGAGATAGCCGTGTTGATGCCCATGAGGTTCCCATCCAGATCGACCAGCGCGCCGCCGCTGTTCCCGGGATTGATGGCCGCGTCCGTCTGTATGAAGTCCTCGTAGGAATTCTGTCCCAGCACTCTCCCGCCCCCGCGGCCCTTGGCGCTGACGATGCCCGCCGTGACGGTATGGTTCAGCCCGAAGGGATTGCCCACGGCCATGACCCATTCGCCCACGCGCAGCTTGTCCGAATCGCCGAAGGCCAGCACGGGAAGGTCATCGAAATCCACCTTGATGACGGCCAGGTCCGTCCGGGGATCAAGTCCGACGATCTCTGCTTCCGTCTCGCGTTCGTCCGATAGCTGAACGGTCAGTTTTTCGGCGTCTTCCACCACGTGGTTGTTCGTAAGGATATAGCCGTCCTCCGACACGATGACCCCGGATCCCAGACCCTGGACTGGCCGGGGCTGAGCATTGCGCGGCGGTCCGCCGCCGAAGAACTCCTCGAAGGGGCTCCAGAACCGCTGCGCCTGCGCCTGCCGGGTCACGCGTCTGCTTGTAATGCGCACCACGGAAGGCTTGACCTTTTCCGCGATGGTGGCGAAGGTTTCGCTGAAATCCTGCAGCGACCGCTGGTCCGCCGCCACGACCGGGGTGATCGACCGGTATTCTTCCGGTTCGACGACAGACGCGTCCCAGTTTGAAATGAACAGGCCCCCGAGCACCATGCCCGTGACGAGCAGCGCCACCCCCGTAAGGCCGCCGAGTTTCTTTTTCTCCGTCATGCTCAATCTCCCTTTCTAAGCGATCACCGTCCTACACAAGTACGAATATGAAAAATACCGCGCGCACGAGGTCGCGTCAAATGTTAACGCCTCATCTCGTGCTGTTTCCCGGCCTCTTCGTGTTTCGTTCCCCGCGCCTCGTCACGCGCCTTTCGACGCGCCGCCGCGACCGCCTTATCACGCCGCGTTCATGCCCGCATCGTCCGGTTTCCGCCTCAGTTCAGATTCGCGTCCCGGGTCGCTACGGTCACGCCCCCTTCGAGGTTTTCCACCCAGGTACCGTCGCTTTCCGGTGCGTCGTTTTCCGGAGAATCCACGGGCTGGTCCATGAGCGCCAGTTCCAGGACCTGATCGATGTCGTCGACCAGGCAGAAGCCGAGTTTCTCCTTTACGCCCGCGGGTACGTCGTCCAGGTCTTTCTCGTTCCGCCGGGGCAGGATGATGGTGGAGATGCCGGCCCGCATCGCCCCGAGGACCTTCTCCTTGATGCCGCCGACGGGCATGACTTTGCCGCGGAGGGTGACCTCGCCGGTCATGGCCAGGTCGTCCCGGACCGGCCGGCCCGTGAGCAGGGAGGTCAGCACCGTCACGAGCGCCACGCCGGCGGATGGGCCGTCCTTGGGGATGGCGCCCACGGGCAGATGGATGTGAATGTCGTGGCTGCCGAAGAACGCCGGGTCGATCTGCCAGTCCGGCGCGTGCGAACGCACATAGGTCAGGGCAGCCCGGGCGGATTCCTTCATCACGTCGCCCAGCTGGCCCGTCAGCGTCAGTCCCTTGCCGCCGGACATCTTGCTGGCTTCGACGAACATGATTTCGCCGCCGGCGGGGGTCCATGCCAGGCCGATCGCCACGCCGGGTTCGCCCGTGCGTTCCGCGGTCTCGGAGAAGTATTCGGCCGGGCCCAGGTACGGGTGAAGGTTCTCGCTCGTAACATGGAAGGGCGGAGACTGTCCTTCAGCGACCGAACGGGCCGACTTGCGGGCCACGGTGCGGATCTTGCGTTCCAGGTTGCGCAGGCCCGCCTCCCGGGTGTAATCGGAAATGATCCGGCCGATCGCGCGGTCGTCGAAAACCACGTCTTCGGCGGACAGCCCGTGCGTCTCCAGTTCCCTTGGGACGAGGTAGCGCCGTGCGATCTCTATCTTCTCCTCTTCCGTGTACCCCGAGAGCTCGATGACCTCCATGCGATCGCGGAGCGGCTCCGGTATGCCGGCCAGCATGTTGGCCGTGGTCACGAACATGACGTTGGACAGGTCGAAGGGCAGATCGATGTAGTGATCGGTGAAGGTGTCGTTCTGCTCCGGGTCGAGCACTTCGAGCA
>JAJECR010000140.1 GCA_022821935.1 Candidatus Latescibacterota bacterium | reverse complement strand
ATCGTGACCATGTGGCCCGGACCGGGCACCCACGGCCATCACCAGGCGGCGGCCCGTCTCGCCACGGAGGCCTTTACCGCCGCGGCTGATCCAGCACAGTTCCCGGAGCAGTTGGACGACGAGTACCTGCGGACCTGGCAGCCGGTGAGACTCTACTACAACACCGGTCGAGTGGGTTCGTTCTCCATACCGACGGGCGACATCTCGCCCAGCCGGTTCATGAGCTACGCGGAGATCAAGTCCCTGGCCCTGCGCAACTTCCGGTCCCAGGGCTTCGACCGGAGGGCCACGCTTCCGCCGCGCGGTGCCAGACCTGAGTCCTTCCTCCTGGTGAAGACCCTCGTGCCGCCTTCGCCGGAGGGACTGAAGACCCTCCTCGGCGGCCTGGAGGGACCGCGGGATCCCGGCATCGTCCTAGGTCCTCCACCTTCAACGGAACCTCTTTCCATCGGCATGGTGCCCCGTTCGGACATCGTCCGTTACCGCCAATGGGCCGCGGAACACCAGGTTTCGTGGGTCGCGGGGCTGTTGCCCGCCGCGCTTTCCATTGGACAGGGCATGACCGGCACGCTGGAGGTAGAGGTGGCCAGCGGGAGCGCGCAGGGTGCAACTGGCCGGGTGAAACTGGAACTGCCCGAGGACTGGCCGGACGCATCCCGGGAAGCGGAATACGAGGTCCCGGGCGAGGGCGCGGCGACGGTTCCCTTTACCATCCACGTACCGGACCACATCGGCCAGGGAAGCTACCCGGTGCTGCTGTCGACCACGGCATCGGACCGAATCCTGGAAGACGGCGGGATGATCGACGTGTTACCGGTCATGGATCTCGTGCCGGCGGCGAACCCGCCGCGGATAGACGGCGACCTCGCCGACTGGGCGGGGATCGAACCCCATGCCATTTCGTCGGATCACATCTGGTCGGGTTCCCTGCCGGGCGGCGATGAAGACCTCAGCGCGGTGTTTCGTACGACATACGACCAGGACAACCTGTACGTCGCCGTGGACGTGCGGGACGACGTGGTGGTCTGCAATATCGCGCCGGACGACGTCAAGGGCCACTGGCGTTCCGACGCCGTGGAGATCTGCGTCGACCCATCCGGCCGGAGCGACAACACGCTGACCGTCTTCAAGGCGGGCATCTTTCCAGGCACCACGGCGGGCCGGGAGCCCCGGGCGGCCCGGGACGCCGACGCCAGGCAGGGCGTGATTGAAAAAACGGCGCCAGGCATGCGGGTGGCGTCCAGGTTCACCGGCCACGGCTACGTTATCGAGACCGCCATTCCCTGGTCCGACATGCCAGGCGGTTCCGCGCCTACGGCAGGGGAGACCATCGGCTTCAACCTGGTCATCTACGACGGGGACGAAGCCGGCGCCGGTCCGGGGGCCAACATCGGCAAGGCCCGCCTGGCCTGGTCCTACCGTCCTTCCGCCCAGGCCCTGCCCTATTACTACGGCCGGGCCGTTATCCGGTAGTTTAAGGCACGATAGCGCCAGTCTCGTCGCAGCCATCCGGCTCGATCATCCGATTCGAAAAATCCGAGAACCGGCGGCCGAAAACCGCTTCGCCCGGACCGGTCCCGGCTGTCCCGCCTGGTCCGACTGGTCCCGGCAAAGCCCTGAACTGAAAGGAATCGACGTGAATCGCGAAGACGCCCTGACATTGCTGCACGAGCATACGAAGACGGACAGCCTGCGGAAACACGCCCTGGGGGTTGAGGCCGCCATGCGGTACTACGCCAGGAAATACGGCGAGGACGAGGAGAAATGGGGTATCGTGGGCCTCCTGCACGATTTCGACTACGAAGCGACCCCCGACCCGAAGGACCATCCCATGCGCGGAGCTGCGATCCTGGAAGAGGAGGGATATCCCGAGGACGTCATCTACGCCATCAAGTCCCACGCCACCTACCTCGGTCTCGAAAGGCGCAGCCTGATGGACAAGACGCTCTTCGCCGTCGACGAACTCGTGGGATTCATCACCGCCGTCGCCCTCGTGCGGCCCTCCGGCAGCATACACGAGGTGAAGGTCCGGTCCGTCCGGAAGAAAATGAAGGCGGTGGCCTTCGCCCGCGCCGTGTCCCGGGAGGACATAACGGAAGGCGCCGAAAGCCTGGGGCTCGACCTGGCCGATCATATCGCCAATGTCATCGAGGCCATGCAGGCCGAGGCAGAGGCGCTGGGCCTGGCCGGTACCTAAGTGTCTCCAGGGCAAGCTCCCCCCACTTCGACTCCAGACCAATTCAATCCAGACGGCTCCACTCCTGACGGCTCCACTCCTGAAACCTCATTGCCCCAAATCCATTGACCCGCGCGTATATCCAGTGTAAAATACAAGGCTTGTTCATCACCCCATCTACCCGTCGACAACGGGGATTCATTCGACATGCATCCTGAAAAGGACTCCGTCGCAAAAGCCCGGAAGGAATGGGAAAGGAAGACGCTCGAACCGGCACTCAAGCGGCTGGCCGAACGCCGCGAACGGTTCGAGACCGGCTCCGGCATCCCCGTGAAGAGGCTGTACACACCCGAGGACACGGCAGACATCGATCCTGATGCCGATATCGGGATGCCCGGGCAGTATCCCTTCACGCGGGGCATCCGCCCGACCATGTACCGCGGCCGGCTCTGGACGATGCGGCAGTACGCGGGGTTCGGTTCAGCCGAGGAGACCAACGCCCGCTACCGGTACCTGCTATCCCAGGGACAGACCGGGCTTTCCGTGGCCTTCGACCTGCCCACCCAGATCGGCTATGATTCCGACCATCCCATGGTGGCCGGCGAGGTGGGCCGTACGGGCGTGGCGATCTCCACCATCGACGACATGCGAACCCTCTTCGACCAAATCCCGCAGGAGTCCGTCAGCACTTCCCTCACCATCAACGCCACGGCCACGGTGCTCGTGGCGCTCTACGCGGCCGTGGCCGAGGAGCGCGGCGTCCCGCTGGAGCGTCTCGCGGGCACGGTCCAGAACGACATTCTGAAGGAATACATCGCCCGGGGCACCTTCATCTACCCGCCGGGTCCGTCCCTTCGCCTGGCCACCGACCTGATCCGGTTCTGCGCCGGCAGCATGCCGAAGTGGAACCCCATCAGTATCAGCGGATACCACATCCGGGAAGCGGGCGCCACCGCCGTTCAGGAGGTCGCCTTCACCCTGGCCAACGGGCTGGGATACGTGAAGGCGGTCATGGACGCGGGCGTCGACGTCGACGCGTTCGCGCCGCAGCTTTCTTTCTTCTTCAACGCCCACAACCAGTTCTTCGAAGAGGTGGCCAAGTTCCGCGCGGCCCGGAGGCTCTGGGCCCGCCTCATGCGCGAACGGGTGGGGGCGAAGGACCCACGGTCCTGGCAGCTGAGGTTTCATACGCAGACCGGCGGATCCACGCTGACCGCGCAACAGCCGGAGAATAACGTCGTGCGGGTGGCGCTCCAGGCCCTGGCGGCGGTGTGCGGGGGCACGCAGTCCCTCCACACCAACAGCCTCGACGAGGCCCTCGCCCTGCCGTCCGAATCGGCGGCGACCCTGGCCCTGAGAACCCAGCAGGTCATCGCGCACGAGACCGGGGCGGCCGACACGGTGGACCCCTTTGCCGGATCCTACTTCGTGGAAGCGCTGACCAGCGAGATCGAAAAGGCGGCCATGGCCTGCCTGGAGCGCGTCGATGAATTCGGCGGCGCCCTGGGCGCTATCGAGGCGGGTTATCCCCAGGAGGAGATCAGCCGCAGCGCCTATGCCTGCCAGATGGCAGTCGAGCGGGAGGAACAGGTCATCGTCGGGGTCAACCGTTTCACCGACGCCGAAGAGCAAGGTCCGGCGCCTTTCCCCATCGACCCCGCGATCGAAGCCCGCCAGGTCGAAAGGGTCCGCGCGTTCAGGCAGGCGCGGGACGGGCAGGCCGCGGACCGGGCGCTAAAGGCGCTGGAATCGGCGGCCCGCACGGAAGACAACCTGATGCCACTGATCATCGATGCCGTGCGCAACCGGGCGACGCTGGGTGAAATCTGCGATACGCTTCGCGGCGTCTTCGGAGAATATCGGAGACCCGAGCGTTTCTAGCGCATCAGCCTAAGCCTGCCCTTCGCCGGCCTCTTTCAGAGAGATACTGTATTCCATGACAGATGAATTTCCTCCCGGGACAGCCAGCATCGCGCATATCGGTATCGCGGTGCGGAGTTTGGACGAAGCGCTGCGGCTCTATCACGATACCCTTGGGCTGCCGCTGCAGGGCCGGGAAACGGTGGAAAGCGACCGCGTAAACGTGGCTTTTCTTCCCGTGGGCGATACCCGGTTGGAACTCCTTGAGGCAACGGACCCGGAGAGCCCGGTGGCCCGTTTCATCGAGAAACGCGGCGAAGGCATTCATCACGTGGCCTTCGAGGTAGACGACGTGGCGGAAACGCTGAAGATCATGCGCGGCCGCGGATACCGGTTGATCGATGAAACGCCGCGCACCGGGGCCGGCGGCGCGCGGATCGCCTTCGTTCATCCCCGAAGCGCGAACGGCGTGCTGATCGAGCTCTGCGAGAGAGGCACCGGCCGCCATGGTTAGCGAGACCGTGCGCGCAGCACCGGGCGGAACCGGGCAAGACCGTGCGCGCAGCGCCGGGCGCGGCCCCGAAGCACCGGCGCGACCGACCAATACCGGCAACTTGCCGATTCACGAAAACGTCGCATTACAGTCACCTGGAACGCAAGTTACAAACATAACTTTTTCTTGACATTCAGGTCTGTCACGTTTATTTAGATAGAATCGAAACAATCGGAAACCACGACCCTTGGAATCCTGCATTCCCCTGCCTGGCCGCCAATGGATCGAAGTCGTTGCCGCACAGGGCCGGACAAGGTGGTTTCGTCTATCGTATTCTGCGGTGAAGTCATGAACGAAGATGCCCGGTAGCGCCCGCGTGTTGGATTCCGTCTCGCCCGCGTATGATCCGAATCACGTCATTTCGGCAATTCCTCGGTTACCTGGTTGCGGTGGCGATGGTCGTGACCGGCGTGCTGGTCTTGACCGGGAATCTCCTGAGAGTCTTCATTCAGACGGAACAGTTGAGACTGGTATTCGGGAGCGTGCTCATCCTGTACGGCGTTTTCCGGTTCTTCTCGGCCTATTACTCCGAAAAGAGAGCCCAGGACACCCGCTCTATTTTAGAGGATGATTCATGGAAAGGTTCGGGACCCACAACCTAGCGGCGTGCTTGGTCGCAGCCTGTCTCCTTTTCGCGGCGGGCTGCGGCGAACCGGATGAGACCGCGACAAAGGGTTACCTCAAGGTATCCAGTGCGGATGTCGCTTTCCCATATATCGAGGAATCCGCGAGGAAGTTCGAGCAGACTTACAACGAAGCCTTTGTCGACGTGGGCCGGACGACCTCCCGGGAAGCGCTGGTCGAGCTTTCCGAAGGTGGAAGCCGGCTGGCGGTGCTGTCTCGCGAGCCCAGCGAGGAAGAGGTCGCAGCGCTTTCGGCCGGTGAAGCGGCCTTCGTCACCCGTACGGTCGCCCACGACGCCCTCGCGGTCATCCTGCACGGCGACAACCCCGTCGATGAGTTAACCGTGGGGCAGTTAAGAGACATTTTCACGGGCAAGATCGCGAACTGGCGGGAAGTGGGCGGGAAGGACATAGCCATCCGTCCCCTGGTCCGCGACCGGAATTCGGGTACGTACGAAGTCTTTGAGGATGTTGTTCTGAATAACGCGGAATACGGCGCCAGCGCGTATCCCTGCAGCACGATGCAGGCGCTGACGGCCATTGCGGGCAGTCATCCCGGCGCGATCGGGGTTACCGGCCTCCTGATGACGACCGATACGGCCACAATGAGGTATTACAAGGTGATCCGGATCGCCGAGGAAGAGGGCGGCCGGTATTACCTGCCGACACAGGACAAGGTGCACAGTGAGTTGTATCCGCTGCGTCGGCCCCTGGTGTTGTGCTATTTGAAGAACTCTATGCTGGAAGTCAATCTGGTATCGGGGTTCGTGACCTTTCTCACGGCGGTCAAGGGACAACAGATCGCCATAGACGAAGGCATCGTACCGGCGACCATGCCGGTTCGGACAGTCAAACTGGACTAGTAATCTACTATCGGGACGTGAAGTCCGCGCGCATGTGCGGGCGCCGTCTCTTCAGATAGAATCTGTCAGTGCATCGGGAGGTATCGAATATGCGGACCGCAGGTTTCAATATCAGGAACGGCCTCGGCGTCTTCCTCGCCCTGGGCGTGCTGTCGCTGGCCGGTCTGGCCGGAACGCCGGCCACGGCGGACGCGCAAAGCGTCGGCGCCGCCCGGGCGGCCTACGACGGCGGGAATTACGACGAAGCCATTTCCATACTCCGTAACGTGCTCAGCAATGGGAAGAAGAACACGGACGCCCATTACCTGCTCG
>JAJECR010000378.1 GCA_022821935.1 Candidatus Latescibacterota bacterium | reverse complement strand
CGGGCGGTTTCGTCAAGCGCATCGTTCATCCGCCGGCGGCCAGTCAGGCGTCTCTGTGCTTCACGCAATGAATTCATCGTTTGCCAGGAATAGTCAACCAGACAGGAGAACACCTTCAATGCCCGCCTATGTCATCTCCATGATGTGGGTCCACGAACCCGAGATCTACCGGAAGTACACCGACCGCACGCCTCCCATCGTCAAGAAACACGGAGGAAGGTTCCTGACGCGGGGCGAGGAAATCGCATGTGTCGAGGGCAAGGATTACGACGGTCGGATGGTGATTCTGGAGTTTCCCAGCAAGGCTCACGCGGAGGGGTGGTATAACGACCCGGCCTACCAGGAGGCGATGAAGTTTCGCCAGGCCGCGTCGACGATGAACTACCTGCTGATACAGGAAGGCGGCGGGAACACCCTGGATCCGGACCCGAAATTGTGAGGAAGCGATAGAGTGTCTGCTACAGGCGTTTCACGTCACGCAAACCGGCCATCTTTCGATCAAGTGTGAGAACCTGAAGACCTGCCTGCGTATAGTCATCGGTGATTAGACGGTCTAATAGACCCGCCCCGCCTTTTGCTTCTAAAGCTGCAATTACAGGTGCACCGTTGATTGGCGAGACAAGACCGCTTTGGAGAATATCTGCCAATGCTGATCGGGCTTCGGTCTTTGCAACACCGTAATGCTGTTGCACAGCAACGTACGCTTCACCGATGACCTGGTTCGATACGAATATCTCGTCACCCCGTTTGTCAACCAGAGTACGGAGCTTCTCCACGCAGTATTCGAATTCTGCTTCTGGATCCTCGGTGACTAATCGAACAAGCACCGAGGTATCAATCCCTAAGCGACGGGTCATAAGACTGCTCGCGGAAAACTTGGATATCGAACGTACCGTGACCACGCTTGAGTTTATTCTTCAATGTCCCCAGACGGGTATAATCAATACGTCGGGGTTTGAGGATGAATCCGTCCGGCCCCTCGTTGATTTCAATCTGGTCTCCGGGACGCACGCCGAGGGCATCCAATACCCGCGCGGGGAAAGTGACCTGCCGTTTAGATGTGACTTTTAAAACCATTTCATACCTCCTTACTTTAAGGATAAATTAGTAAGGCAGTAAGGTCAAGCTTAAATACCTTATAGAAAACGCTGCCTGGGTAAGGCCATTACCGAATTAGTAGAGGTAAGGGGAAAAACCTAGAACTCCCAACCACACATTCCCGGTACGGGCAGGCGAAGGGTCTGGTCCAGCGCGGACAGCAGTTCCGGGGGGCCTGACAGGTCGTCGGTGACGGCCAGCCCCGTGGCAGGACGTACGCCGAGCCACAGGCGGGTGAAGGCACCCACCGAGGCGGTAAGAGTCGGCAGTTCCGGCGCGGTGCCGCTTTCGGCCCGGGACTCGGGGCCCAGCGTGACCACGTATTCCCCACTAATTCCGCGCCAGGACGCGCCGGCGTCCATGTACATCTCGATGGGATCGCGCAGGGAAAGGTTGAACCGGGTCGTCGGGCCGTGCAAATGGGTTTTGGCCATGCAGGCTGCCAGGTCGCAGATCCGGGCCTGCCAGTACCCGTCGCCCCGAATAAGCGTGTTGAAGGGGCCTTTTTCGGAAACCATCCTGGCCCGGAAGGGCTGCCTGATCAGGTCCTGGAGCTGCACGTCGGGGGGTTCGACGATCTGGAAGAGCCGGATCTGGTCTCCGAGAGACTTCATGAGCGCGAGCAGTTCCATGAGTTGGTCTTGACTCTGGTAGGCCATCATGTAGATATAGCACGGGCCATGTTCTTCATGGTCGCTCGCCCAGAAGAAGTGGGTCAGTTCGCCGCCGGGACCATCGCAATACCCCAGCAGGAAGGACTTCTCCGCGTGATTCAGTTCGACCTGCACCAACTCCGCGGGATACAACCTGCATCCACCGTGGGTCAATCTTCGGTTTATCATGGCGGAATGGATCATTTCCCAGTCGGCGGCGGTCAGGCGCCTGGGCACCCGGAAGGGTCGGTCGATCGTGAGGTCGGCGGGATCGAATCGTATCCGGTGTCCGTAGGGACCGGTGCCGAACCCCATCAGGTCGTAGAATCCCTGTTCGAACATGGTCAGCATGCAGATCTCCGCCCCGTTGGCGGCGTCTTCTCCGATGCGGTGCGCCGTAACCCGCTGGGCCAAACGCTGTTTCCGGGCGATCCGACTGGTCGTGACGCCCACGATGGCGGACATGACCAGGTCTTCGTCCTGGTACCGGAACGTACCGTCGGTCGACGAGGCCTGGCACTCCGCTTCGCCGTTCACTTCGGCCACGTCGGTCCGGGTCTTCTCCATGAACTGGGGCGCCCACTTGGCCTGTTCGTCGCTCGTGATCCAGTGCACTTCGCGCCAGACCCGGATAATCGCGTCTTGATCGCGTTCCGGGTCATAAGGCCTGATTGTCGGCATTTCTTTTCCTTCTACTCCTCGCCCCGAAGCATCCGGTGGAGGGTCTCGTTGTCCGGAGCGTCCTTGAAGACGTTCCACTCGAGGTAGTAGCCTTCCGGATCGTAGGCGACGAAGGCGCGGTACCGGTCCGTTTCCTCCACCTTCTCGGAACGCATTTCAAAGGAATCCTGGCCGCTGACATAGGCGTACCAGTCGTCGATGCGGTCCGTCCAGAAGGACATGGTGACGGCTTTTTTCTCCGTGAAGTTGTGCATGCCGCGCTGTTCGTCCACGAGGCCCATGTAGCCCGAAGGCGAGATGCGGTAGATCTTGGTCCACCCCTGGTCCACGATCAGGTCGAAGCCCATGACCTCCTCGTAAAAGGCCTGGATCGCGGGCATGTCCTTGTAGTAGAACCACACCACCGTCGCCTTGAAACCCAGTCCCGGAGGCACATTGGACGCCCCTTCGGCGGGATAGACCGTCTCGGTCTCGTTCAGCACCGGGATCAGCATCTCGTTCTCGGCGTGCTCATTGAACCGCTCGAACTCCAGGAGATAGCCTTCCGGGTCGATGGCGACGAAACCGTGATGGGGACGCCCCTCCACCGGGTTGTACGGGAACCGCATCTCCACGTCCTGGTCCTTCATGTAGTCCCACCATTCGTCGAGCTGATCCGTGATGAGGGCTATGGCCACGGTCTTTGGATCGCTGGCGCTGTGCATGCCCATCTCTTCGTCGACGAGGGTGATGAAGGAACTCGGCCCGACGCGGAGGATCTTGGCGAAGCCGTAGTCGGCCGCCACGGCGAAGCCCAGGGTCCGCGTGTAGAACTCCGTCGCCGCTTCCACGTCGGCGTAGTACAGGAATACGTTGCTGGCGGTCATGCCGTATTCGTTCATGGGATTCACGGGTGCGGACTCCTCTTCGGGCGGCGCCGGTTGTTCTTCGGGTGGAGTACGGGATTCGTAGACCACGGCTGCGAGCGCCGCGCAGACCAGCACGATAGAAATCAGACGATCCATGGGACCTCCTTGCCGACTAAGCTATTGAAGCCGGCTACGCTATTGAAGATCTGCCGGGAAAATACAGATTATCAGAGATCTGCCGGGAACTTGCAGTTGTAATGGCAAACGCCGCAAGTGATGGCAAGGTCCTGTAGCGCCGAGTCGGCCTCGATGGCGGAACCGGTCTCCGCGGCGGCAATCAGCGTCTCTGCGCGTATCTGGAAGTCGGAGGCGTAGAACCCGTACCTCGAGGAGTCGTACCGCGGCGGCATCGTCGAGACCTCCTCCATGATCTCCTTGAGATGCTCCACGTCGGCCCTGATCGTCCCCACGGAACCTTCCTCGACCGCCCCGGCGATGCCTTCACAGAGCCGGACGATCTCTCTCATATGCTCCTGGCGCGCCTCGGCGTTCGGATCGGGCGCTTCGCTTTCGGCCGATTCTTCGGCGTGCTCCTGGCTTTCGCCGCCGCCTTCACCGCCGCAACCCGCCATTACCATACCCGAGATTAAACAGCACGCAAGCGCGGTCGTCATAATCCGATAGAAAGGGCTTTTCATAGATATTCCTCGTGTGGAGACCTGGGGTTGCCAATAGTAACTCGCCGGGAATCACGCGTGGGTTCACGCCGGAACCGGCTAAACAAAGAGTTCGTTTGACGTACGGACTTACGGGTCGAAACGTACGGACTTACGGGCCTGGATGTTCCCGTCATGGTAACGCGACCCGCTGAATTGTCAACCTGTTTTGATGGAAGAATACACCGGCACTGCGCGGTACCGGACGGGTTCAACGCGGGGGCGGCCTATGCGGCCGCGCGCCGCGGAATCCCTGGACCAAACTCCACCGGCGCCCGTTACGCGGTGTAGTGTATACGCCCGCGAGCGGCCGGGATCAAGCGTATGACGTGGGATCCGAGAATCAGCGTGTCAGCCGGTCAGACGCGCATTATGCAACGAAGATGCACTTGATCTGTCAAAATGGCATATTCGGCGGCCGATAATATGCCATTTTGACAGATTCCGGCCCGGATTCATCGTGGCATGATGTTTGCGCATTACAGATTGCAGTATGGCAGAACTTTCAGGCCGATTGAAGCGTAAAGGCCGGTTCGTGCGTATAAAGAGGTAAGGAGCCGCGGGACATGGTCGGCCCTCCACCTTATACAAGCAGGGGCGGACAGCCGGCCACCTCTCAGGCGACGCGTAGTAAATGCAGGGAAAGCGAGGTAGAACATGGCGGAATCCAAGGCACTCCAGGAAGTCCAGATGAACCTGCAGGAGGACTCGGTGATCGAGTCCATCGCCGTATTGCCCGTGCGCAACCTGGTCGTGTATCCCCATATGGCCGCCGCACTGGTGGCCGACCGGCAGGGTTCCGTCAAAGCGCTGGACGAAGCACTCCAGCAGGACAAGATGGTCCTGATACTGGCGCAGCGGGACCCGGAGACGGACCGGCCCGCGCCCGACGATCTCTATAAATTCGGTACGCTGGTCCGGATCTACAAGACGATGAAGCTGCCGGAAGACAGCCTCCACGCAGTCGTTCACGGAGTTTCTCGCGCACGGGTGATGGAGGTGCTTGAAACAGAGCCCGTCATGCGCGCCCGGGTGGAGCTCCAGGCGGAACGCCAGGATGAGTCCATGGAGGGCAAGGGCCTGGTCCACAACCTGGTGGAACAGTTCCAGCGGCTGATCGAGCTGGTCCCGACCATGTCCGAGGAGCTGCGCATTCCGCTGCTCAACCTGGAAGACCAGCCGGCTAAAATGGCCGATTTCATCGCCTTCAATCTGAAGCTGTCCCTCAAAGACCAGCAGGCCATGCTGGAACTGAGCGACGTCCGGGACAGGCTGAAGGCGCTGACCTTCCTGATCACCCGGGAGATCGAGGTGGCGGAGACGGGCAGCCGCATCCAGTCCCAGGTCGAGGACAAAATGGGCAAAGCCCAGCGCGAGTACTATCTCCGCGAGCAGATGAAGGCCATACAGCGGGAACTCGGCGAAGACGCGGACACCCCTGGCGAGGACCTGGCCGGCCTGCGTGAAAAGATCGACGAGGCCGGCATGCCGGAAGAAGCCCGGGCGGAGGCGGAGCGCGAGTTCAAGCGGCTGGAACGCATTCCGGCCGTCTCGCCGGAGTATTCGACGCTGCGGACCTATCTGGAGTGGCTGTCGGAACTGCCCTGGTCCGTCTCATCGGATGATCAGCTGGACATCGAGCGGGCCCGGGAGATCCTGGACGAAGACCACTACGGCCTCGACAAGATCAAGGACCGCATCCTCGAACACCTGGCCGTACGCAAGCTCAAGCCGGACCTGAAGGGTTCCATCCTGTGTTTCGTCGGACCGCCGGGAGTGGGCAAGACCTCGCTGGGCAAGTTGATCGCCCGCGCCCTGGGGCGCCAGTTCGTGCGCATTTCGCTGGGGGGCGTGCATGACGAGGCGGAGATCAGGGGACACCGCAGGACCTACATCGGCGCGCTGCCCGGCCGCATCATCCAGAGCATCCGCAAGGCGGGGACCAACAACCCGGTCTTCATGCTGGACGAAATCGACAAGCTCGGACGGGATTTCCGGGGAGACCCCTCCTCGGCGCTGCTCGAAGTGCTCGACCCGGAGCAGAAC
>JAJECR010000103.1 GCA_022821935.1 Candidatus Latescibacterota bacterium | reverse complement strand
GGAGCAGTTGGAGCGTAATTGTGACCTGGAGTCCAAAGATCGCAAGAACACAGGTAAGCAGGATATTCCTCCACCACCGTGCATCTCTTTCCATGTTCTTCAACCGACCGGCGTTGTATTCTATGAGTTCCCGCATGCTGTCGTCCGATGTTTCAAGACCGGCCAGACGGCCCTTGACGCACTGGTCCTTGAAGTACACTTCTTCCATCAGTTCTTCGGTGTCTCGCTGGGATTTGTCCGTGTTCATGGGCGTGCTCGATTCCTTTCAGAATCTGATCTTTCCTTGCAGACCGCTGGAGAGTCTGATGTTTGTCAAAGGTCTTCCGTATTCTGACTCGATCGTTCAGTCTTTCCCCTATAGTCGAGGTAAACTGGAAAATCTCGGATCTTTTTTAAGATTTTAGACGAAAGATATAAGCAAAATGTAATCGTTTGCAAAAGCTGAAGCGAACTTAGAACAGGTACATTCAAGCCAATAAAGGAGAATCGTTACATGTCCAGCACCGTACGCGTTTTCGTCGGCACCTACACCCAGACCACCAGCAAGGGCATCTATGTCTACGACGTCGATACCGACACGGGCGTCATGGAATACGTCAGCCACGTGGGCGGCATCACGAACCCGTCCTTTCTGGTCCTGACGCCGGACGCCCGCTTCCTGTACGCCGTTGGCGAGACCGGCGATCCGCACGGCGGCGTCTTTGCTTACGCCGTGGATGCGTCCGGTACGCTCACGCCCCTCAACAGCCAGTCGTCCGGCGGCGCCGGCCCCTGTTCCATCGACGTGCACCGCGGCGGCGGGGCCGTCCTCGCGGCCAATTACGGAGGCGGATCCGTATCCTCCTTTCCCGTGAACGACGACGGTTCCCTTGGCGAGGCGGCGTCGGTGATCCAGCATACCGGTTCGAGCGTCGACCAGAGCCGCCAGCAGGAACCCCACGCCCACATGATCCGCCACGACCTGGACTACAATTTCGTCTTCTCGCCGGACCTCGGCACCGACAAGGTGATGATCTACGCCCTCGATTCGGACACGGCTGTCCTGACCCCCCACGGGGAGGCATCCGTACCGCCCGGCTCGGGGCCCCGGCACATCGAATTCCATCCCAACCGGAAGTTCGCCTACGTGATCAACGAGATGGGCAACACGATCACGGCCTTCGCCTACGACGGCTCGGCCGGCACCCTCACCGCGATCGAAACAGTGACGACGCTGCCCGACGGATATGACGAGGTCAGCCACACGGCGGACATCCACATCACCGATGACGGCAGGTACCTCTACGGCTCCAACCGGGGCCACGACAGCCTCGCCATGTACTCCGTGGACGGGGATTCGGGCCGTCTTTCGCTACTCGGCATCGTGCCCACGGGGGGTGAGAACCCGCGGAATTTCGGGATCGATCCGACCAACAGCTTCGTCCTCGTCGGCAACCAGAGCTCGGATACGGTCACCTATCATCGTCTCGACCCGGACACGGGCCTTCTCCATCTCTCGGGCATCGTGGCTGAAATCCCGATGGCGGTGTGCCTGAAAATGATCCTGGTGGACTGAACCCGGCCATGTGCGCGCAAGATCGAAAATCCGACAGACAGGACCAGGCCTGGCGGGATTTCGTCGACCGTTCCCGGCGTGAGCCCGTGCCCTTCGACGCCCACCTGGCGGCCTTCACGCGCATATTCGAGGGTCGTCAACCGGAGGACGGACCGCCCGTGGCCTGGGCGCCTGACGAAGCGGTGCGCCGCCGGTCCAATCTCCAGGCCAGCATGGAAGTCCTGGGCATGGACGAGTATGCCGATTTCCATGCCTGGTCCGTCCGCGATCCCTCCGCCTTCTGGACCCACACTCTCAATCGGCTCGGTATCGTATTCACGAGACCGCCGGAGGCCATCCTCGACCTAGCCGGGGGCGTCCGCGACCCCCGCTGGCTGCCGGGCGCGGAACTCAACATCGTAGACAGTTGCTTCACCGCCGATCCCGGGCGCCCCGCCGTCATTACGCCCGGACCGGACGGCCAGCCGCGCTCCACGACGACCTACGGCGAACTCGAACGTCTCGTCAACCGCGCCGCCAACGGCCTGCGCGACCGGGGCCTGGCGCCCGACCGGGCCATCGCGCTCTACATGCCCCTGAACCTGGAATGCGTGATCGCCTACCTGGCCGCCATCCGCGCGGGTTCCCGGGTCGTCTCCATCGCCGACAGCTTCCCGGCGGTGGAAGTGCGCCGCCGCATGGCCATTGCCGGCGCAAGCTGCGTCGTCACCATGGACCGCTACGTCCGCGCGGGCAAAACCATACCGCTCTACGACACGGTCGTCGATGCGGGCGCGTCCACGGTCATCGTCGTGGCGGCGGGCGCCCCCGCGGCCCGGGTGGCAGTGTGGGACGGCGCCGCGCCGACGGAAGGTGTCGAACCGCCGGATGTCGCCGCGCCGGCCGCCGCATCAGACGCCACCGCGCCCAGGGCCGGGCCGAGCGCAGGCCGGTTGCGCCCCGGCGATATCGCCTGGCCCGACCTGCTCTCCTCCGACGACGCTTTCGAATCCGTGACCGGCGACCCCTATCGCACGACGAATATCCTGTTCTCCTCGGGGACCACCGGCGAGCCGAAGGCCGTCCCCTGGAACCACCTGACGCCCATCAAGAGCGCCATGGACGGATACTACCACCAGGATATCCATGGAGACGACATGACGGCCTGGCCGACCAATATCGGCTGGATGATGGGGCCGTGGCTCATCTACGCCACCCTGGTCAACGGCGCGTGCATGGCCCTGTTCCCCGGCGCGACGAATACCCCCGAATACCCGCGTTTCATCCAGCGCGCCGGAGTCACCATGCTGGGCGTCATCCCCTCCCTGGTGCGGACCTGGAGGCGCGGCGGCGCGACCGACGGGGTAGACTGGCCGTCCATCCGCGTCTTCAGCTCGACGGGCGAACCCGCCAGTCGAAACGACTACCTCTGGCTCATGAGCCGGGCCGGGTACCGCGCGCCCGTGATCGAATACCTCGGCGGCACGGAAATCGGCGGCGGCCACCTGGCCTGCACGGTCCTTCAGCCCTGCTCGCCCGCGACGTTCACCACGGCGAACCTAGGCATTAAATTCGTTATCCTGGACGAGGCGGGCGAAGAAGTCGGAGAGGGGGAAACCGGCGAACTCTTCCTTGTGCCGCCCGCCCTCGGCATGTCACAGCGGCTGCTCAACGGGGACCACGACGAAGTCTATTACGAAGGCTGTCCGGCCGGACCTGAAGGCACGGTCCTGCGCCGGCACGGGGACAATACCCAGCGGCTTCACCGCGGCTGTTACCGGGCCCAGGGCAGGGCCGACGACGGGATGAACCTGGGCGGCATCAAGGTCAGCCCCCTGGAACTGGAGCGGATCATGGACGGGCATCCCGCCGTCTACGAAAGCGCTGCCGTGGCGGTGCAGCCCGAGGGAGAAGGAGCGGAAAGACTGGTCGTCTACATCGTCCCCGAAGGCGGAAGCGGCGATGCCCGTTCTCGTACAGATGGCCGGACCGGGTCCCATTCGACCGTCCCGACCGATCGCCCACCGCTCGCTCGCACGGACGCGTCCCCTGGCGGACCGGACAGCCCACCCGCTGACACTGAACTCGACGCCGATGCGCTTAGATCGGATCTCGAACCCGACAGACTGAAATCGGAGCTCCAGGCCATGGTCTCTGCCAGACTTAACCCTTTGTTCAAAATCTACCGGGTCGTCATCGTCGACGAACTCCCCCATACCGCTTCAGGCAAGCTGGTCCGCCGCACGCTGAGAGACCGGATGAGACCTGAAAGTTGAATCCTTAACGCTACGCGCCGCACCGCAGCCCGGTCGCATATTGATTCCCTGCTACCTAAAAACAAAGGCAATTACATCGAAAGGTAAACTCGCAGCTTGCGTGAAAAACAGAACGCCCCAGAGAGATAAACCCTCCGGGGCGTTGACACATAACTTCCGGTTTTAACCACACTCGATCAAGCCGAGTGTATTCAGGATACGCTATCAAAAGGCGCGCCCTGTAAGAGTAGCGTCACCCGAAGTACCGCATGTCACGACCGGTCAGGAACGACTACCCTTATGGGCAATTTGTTGTAAGATTTGGCTCTCTCGACCTTTTCTTCCGCATCGGGACTGTAATAATGAAGGCAGCCGCCTCCTGTGTCCGAAAGGGTGATGTAAACCTCGGTATCGCCGTTCTTCATCCATGTTACCCGGCCTTCTGTAACGCTCACCGGGTCACCGTATCTCACGTTCAATTCATCGATAAGCATCTGGCTCCGCGCCGGTGTCATCGTCTCGTCGAACCAATAGTGACCGGCGAATAACTCGTCACCTGCAAATTCGTATTCAACGTCTACCGTATCTTTCTCCCCGTTGGAAAACACGAACACATCGGTAGTCCAGGCGGACTCGAGGGCCGACAAGCCGCTTCCTTCCGACACTACAATATCAAGCTCGCCGGGTTCGGCTGCCGTCACCATCGACTTGGAATCGTCCCAATTGCTCCACCGGAAATCGTACTGCTCATATATAGGCTTCGCATCTGACGTCTCGTGAGCAGAAACACGCTCTGACAGATGCTCATTCCCAGACGCCAAGGGTGACTTTTCACTGGAACATCCGTAGACCAAAACGACAAGAATCAGAGTCACATAGCGCATATCGTATCCTTTCGAAAAGGTTAATGGGAAAGGTTCAAGTATAACGGTCTGATAGCGTAATCAGCAGGCCAGTCTGACGAGAAATATTGCCCCTATTGCCACGATGCAGAACAGAACAGAGTCTTTCAAGTTAACGCGGTCATTGCGCATTTCGTTTTGACTCAATTACTAATCACTATGCTCATAAGTCATTCAGATGTCTGTAATTCATAAGCTTGTACAATATACCGATTTAAGTATGTATTTTGTGTGTGAAATTCCATATATTAGATGAAATTAACGCGATGTTATGCTACTCGCTCAGGACCGTGCACGGACGGCCAGGCGGAGTCGTGAATGTCAGACGCGTGCAGTGTCCCGGCTGGACCGGCTGCGGGTCGGCTCAGGTCCGGCTCGGCCGCATGAGATCAGAACCGCACAGTGAATGGAGAGGACAGGAAATGACGAGTCTGGAAGAACTCAGGCGGGAGAATGACGCGTTGCGCGAGAGCATCTCTACGCTGAACTCGGCAAGCCTGCGCATCAGCGCAAGCCTGAACCTGGAGACCGTCTTGCAGGAAGTCGTGGAAAGCGCCCGTTCGCTGACCCGGGCCCGCCACGGCGTCATCGCCACGATAGACCAGGCGGGCCATCCCATCGACTTTCTTACATCCGGCCTCACGAACGAAGAGCGACGGCAAATGATCGACTGGCCGGACGGTATCAGACTCTTCGAACATTTCCGCGACCTGCCAGGCGCACTGAGACTGTCGGACGTGCAGGACTACATACAGTCGCTGGGCTTTTCCTCGCACCTGCTGCCGTTCAGGACCTTCCAGTGCATGCCTATGCGTTATGGCGCACAGCACGTCGGCAACTTCTTTCTCACCGAAAAGGAGGGCGGCGAGCATTTTACGGAAGAGGACGAGGAATTCCTCGTGCTGTTCGCATCGCAGGCCGCCACGGCGATCGTCAATGCCCGCGCGTACCAGGCGGAGCAGCGTGCGCGGGCCGACCTGGAAGCCCTGGTAGAGACCTCGCCGGTGGGCGTGGCGGTCTTTGACGCGGGAACCGGCCGGCTGAATTGGTTCAATCGGGAGGCGAGACGGATCGTGGAGGTCCTGCTCACACCGGGAAGTCCGCCGGAGGCGTTGCTGGACACGGTCACGTTGAAGCGTGCCGACGGGCGCGAGATCGCGCTGGACCAGTTCCCGTTGTCGGAGGCACTGATCCACGCCGAGAACGTACGGGCCGAGGAGATGGTGGTCTCGGTACCCGACGGACGTTCCGTCACGACACTGGTCAACTGCACGCCGATTCATTCGGAGGAAGGCGAGGTCATGACCGTTATCGTCACGATGCAGGACCTGGCGCCGGTTCAGGAAATGGAACGGTTGCGGACGGAGTTCATCAGTATGGTAAGCCATGAACTGAGAGCCCCCCTCACCTCCATCAAGGGCTCGGCAGCCACCCTGATGGAAGAATCTCCGGGACTCGATCCGGCCGAGACGCGCGAGTTCTACCGCATCATCATGGAGCAGACCGACCACATGCGCAGGCTGATCAGCGACCTGCTGGACGCGGGCCGCATCGACACGGGCACCCTGTCGGTCGCGCCCGAGGCCTCTGAAGTCTCCGTCCTGGTCGATCAGGCGCGAAGCACATTCCAGAGCGGAGGCAGCAAGCACGCCCTCATGATCGATCTCCCCCGTGACCTGCCGAGGGTCATGGCCGACCGCGCGCGCATCAGGCAGGTGTTGATCAACCTGCTCGTCAATGCCGCGCGGCATGCTCCGGAGTCCTCCCCCATCCTGATCTCCGCCGTGCACGACAGCCCACACGTCGCGGTCTCGGTCCGCGATGAAGGCAGCGGCGTGGCGCCGGAAATGCTGCCGAACCTGTTTCAGAAGCACGTCGGCCTTGACGGCCGCGACCGCGCTACCAATTCAGCCGGCACGCGGCTGGGCCTTGCCATCTGCAAGGGGCTCGTCGAAGCCCACGGAGGGCGTATCCGGGCAGAGAGCGCGGGCATCGGCCGGGGCATGCGCATTACCTTTACCATCCCGGTGGCCCAGGAGTCCGTGACCGCCGATGGCGGACCGGTTCGGACAGCAACGCACAGTAAAGATGAAGCCATTGAGCCAACGCGCATACTCGTGGTCGACGACGACCCACAGATGCTGCGATACATTCGGGACGCCCTCACGGAATCCGGCTACGACCCGATCGTAACCGGCGACCACGTCGAACTGTCGAGTATCATCCGGGCCGAAAAACCCGAACTGGTCCTGCTGGACCTGCTGCTGCCCGATACGGATGGCATAGAGCTGATGGGGAGCGTATCCGAACTCTCCGATATCCCGGTCATCTTCATTTCGGCCTACGGCCGGGACGAAACCATCGCGAAAGCGCTGGAACGCGGTGCGGACGATTACCTGGTCAAGCCCTTCTCGCCTACGGAACTCGTGGCGAGGATACGGGCGTCGCTGCGCAGGCGGGCCGATCCCGAACCGTTTCTGCTGGGCGACCTGGCCATCGACTACGACAGGCGCCTGGTGAGCGTGGCCGGCGTCCAGGTCGATCTCACGGCCAAGGAGTTCGAGCTGCTTCGCGTGCTTTCCCTGAATGCCGGCCGGGTGTCGACCTTCGACGCCCTGATTCGTCAGGTATGGGGAGCACGTGGTTACGCGAACCACAAGCTCGTGCGCAGCTTGATAAAGACACTCCGGCGCAAGCTTGGAGACGGTGCGCAGGTGCCCAACTACATCTTCAACGTCCGCGGAGTCGGGTACCGAATGCCTCGGCCCGACAATCTCAAGACAATCTCTCAAGAGCTGGATGCAACCTCATTCGATTTGCGCCCGAAAGGAACCTTCCATGAGCAACAAGCGCGTCGCTGACAAGCCCGTCGCGGGCGCCAACAAGCGCGTCGCTGACAAGCGCGTCCCGGAAAAGCGCGTTGCCATCGTCGCGGGCGGCCGTACGCCCTTCGTCAAATCGGGAAAGACCCTTGCCGGGATCGATTCCCTCGCCCTGGCCTCCCACGCCGTGTCCGGCATGCTGGGCCGGAGCGGGATCGACCCGGAACTGATCGAATCCGTCGTCTTCGGCACAATGACGGCCGATCCCGTAAAACCCAACCTGGCACGGGAGCTCATCTTCGCTTCGGGACTGCCGTTCCATGCCGAGGCCCATACCGTGGCCTCCTACTGCATCACCGGACTGCGGGCGGCCACGGCCGTCGCCGACGCCATTGCGGCCGGCCGTATCGACGTGGGCCTGGCCGGCGGGGTCGATTCGCTGACCCGGGCCTCCACGGACCTCTTCCGCGAGCCGTGCACGGGCCTGAACATGGGCCAGCACATGGAGCTTACGTGCAAGGAATGGGATATACGGCGGGAAAGGCAGGACGAGGTGGCCCTGGCGAGCCATCGCAACGCCGTGGCGGCCCGCGACAAGCTGGCCGGTGAAATCCATCCGCTACTGGACGAGGAAGTCGATTCCGGGCCGAGGGCCGACACGTCGCTTGAAGCCCTGGCCGCGCTGAGGCCCGTCTTCGACGCGGAGCACGGCACGCTCACGGCGGGCAACTCGTCGCCCGTGACCGACGGCGCCGCTGCGGTGATGCTGATGAGCGAGGAAAAAGCCGCCGAATGCGGCCTGGAGCCCCTGGCGTACATCGAGGGCATGGCCTACGCCGCCCTCAACCCTTCCGAAGGCCTGCTCATGGCGCCGGCCATCGCCGTGCCCCGGCTCCTGGAAAGCACCGGCGTGTCCCTGGCCGACATCGACCTCATCGAGATCCACGAGGCCTTCGCGGCACAGGTCCTGGCCAGCGCGGCCGCGTGGGAAGCGGGCTGGCGGGGCGCGCCGACGGGTCCGGTCGACTGGAACCGCGTAAACGTCAACGGCAGCTCCATCGCCGTGGGACATCCCTGGGCGGCCACGGGCACGCGCATCCTGACGACCCTGGCCAACGAGATGAAAAGGCGCGACGCCCGCTACGGGCTGGTCAGCATCTGCGCAGCGGGCGCCATGGCGGGTGCGTTCCTGCTGTCGCGGTAGGCGTTCCTGCTGTCGCGTTAGCCGCGAAACTAGCGTTA
>JAJECR010000317.1 GCA_022821935.1 Candidatus Latescibacterota bacterium | reverse complement strand
GAAGAACGAGTGGTTATTGGCGCACGTCCAGGTTTAGATGAAGAGGGGTTTCGAGCAATCGTAGCTGCTACGATTGCTCAGTCCCCTCTAATTGACCGGGTAATTCGTCAAATCGAAAGTATGGGTCAAGTTACGGAGACGGAACTTCACGAGATATTGACGGCAATCGGCGTTGAAGAAAGTTCGTACAATACTCGGGATGTACTCCAAGTACTTGAGAGATGGTTTTCATACTTTCTTTCTGATCACTACGAAACAGCAAGCGATTCCATCAAGCTAATAAAAGCCAAAAAGATATAGACACAGGGAGGACTTAGACAATAAGACTTCCTTTGCGCGATCAACCGCAAGAGTGCACGTTCTTGCACGGTTCAATACATCATTTCTAATCTCCTATTTGTGATACCACAGCGGGATCATATGTAGCTTTAGTTGATTTAAACCCCATTTACTTAGAGCGTTATTCAGGATTGAGTAAACTGAATGAGAGACACAGACCTTATTGAGGAACAGAATCAACTTAAAGCTCATCATCGTTGTTTCTATCTTTGGCCCCGGCAGTGGGAAGCTTGTGGATTGAAAGAACCCTTTTCTTGGGTCACCCATCCTTTTAAGAATGACCAAATCGAAAACATACCTAGCAGTCCTGGTATTTACAGCTTCGTAATTCGACCGGGACTCGTTTCACATCCTGCTTGTTCATATCTGATGTACATAGGTAAAACCGAACGTACTCTTCGCGAGAGGTTTACTGAGTACTTTGTCGAACAAGACAATGATTCTAGACGTCCGAAAATCGTTCGACTACTTAGAATGTATCGAGGGTATTTGTATTTCTGCTGTTCCGTTATAAAGGAAGCGGAACAAATCAACAAAATAGAAGAGGAACTAATTAACGCGTATCTACCACCTTGCAATGATCGATTTCCTGCTAGAATACGTCGCGTGATTGGGGCATTCTGATGAAAAAGAATAGTGAGCTTATTATACCAGCCCTTAAAGCTCATATGGGAGACTGGGTATACTATGTGACAATTTTGAGATTTGAACAAGTAGTCGGCATGATAGACATTGCTAAAGAAATTCATACAAGCAATGTACTAAAAGACATGATACAACGTCAGATAACAAATCGAGCAAAACAAATCTCTGATTATATTTTAAACCAACCTCAACGCTTTTTTAACTCAATAGTCGTAGGCGTATATGGTGGATCTCCAGACTGGTATGAACTAGCTATAGACACGAACCCACAGTATGCTGGTGATGAGATACCCGAAGCGTACGATGGGATTGTTGGATTTCTTAGGTTTGATGGTACTCAGAAACTATATGCAATTGATGGACAGCACCGAGTTATGGGTATACGCCAGGCACTAGATAAGAACGGGCAGTTCACAGGAGAGGAAGTAAGTGCTATATTTGTAGCTCATCGCAATGATACTGAAGGCATGGAGAGAACACGACGTTTATTTACAACACTAAATCGCTATGCCAAACCTGTTAGCAAAAGTGATATAGTTGCTTTAGATGAAGATGACATCGTTGCAATAGCGACTAGAGAACTGGTCGAGAACCATCCCTTGTTTCATGAGAAGGTGTCGCTAGCAAAAACAAAAGCAATAGGAGTACGGGACAACAGAAGTTTCACAACCATAATTACGCTTTATGATGTGTTGGACATCTTGTTCCGACTTGAAGGTCAAAAGTGGAATGAATTCAAACGTCTTCGACCTTCGGAAGACGTCATAGCCGAGTTTTACGATAACTGTATGAAATTCTGGGACCATATGGCAGAGCAATTCTACCCGTTGAGAAGTGTACTAGAGAGTCTTCCGGGTGACAATACTGCCAAACTCTATCGACACAGAAAAGGGGGACACCTGCTATTCCGGCCTATTGGTTTGATTATTGTTGCACATGTAGTTAGAAAAGCAAAGGAAACAGGTCTGTCAGAAGAAGAAGCGATAAAACGGATTTCCAGGGTCTCAATGGAAATCTCTAATACACCATGGGTTGGATTGCTGTGGGACAAAACAAACCACCGAATGATCGGCGGACCAACTCAGCAGAAAGTAGCGAGACAACTACTTTTTTATATCATTGGTGGTGACTTAAAAAGCATGAAAACTAGCTATGAGAATGTACTTCAAGAATATGCAGGGCTGTTAAATAGAGACGAATCAGAACTTGTTTCTGTTTTTAACCAAGGAACTGAGTGGTGATGTGGAAGATTCATCTATTTAGTCCTTGGTTGTTGTTAATGGGGTTTAGGATTCTCACCTCACTCCTCCCCAGTCTCAACCGGCCGGTCCTCGTCGGTAATCCACTCGCTCCAGGAACCGGGGTAAAGCACGGCGTCGCCCAGGCCCGCGTGGGCGATGGCGAGCAGGTTGTGGCAGGCCGATACCCCTGAGCCGCAGTAGTTAATAGCGCGGTCTGTCGGCACGTCGCCGAATAACCCTTCAAATCTCCGCTTCAACACCTCTGGCGACAGGAAGCGTCCGTCCTCTCCCAGATTCGCATCGAACGTCGCGCATCGTGCGCCGGGAATGTGGCCGGCGACTGGGTCTATTGGTTCCTGTTCGCCGCGGAACCGCTCCGGCGTGCGGGCATCCAGGACGGCCCAGGACGTATTGACTCGGTATCCGTCCACACCCTCCAAGTCGGTGACCAGGTGCGCCTGGACATTGGCCTTGAATGTCCGCGGCGTCACCTTCGGTACGTCCCGCGTAACCGGCAGGCCCGCACCAGTCCACGCCGGCCAGCCGCCGTCCACCACGGCGACGGCGTCGTGACCCAGCCAGCGGAGCATCCACCACACCCGGGCGGCCACCGAGCCGCCGGCGCCATCGTAGACTGCGACCTGCACGTTTTCGTCGATCCCCAATCGCGAGAATACCTCCGCGGCCTTGTCCACCGAGGGCAGCGGATGCCGGCCCGTTTCTCCGCGAATGATGGGACCGGACAGATCTTCGTCCAGGTGGGCGTACACGGCGCCGGGCACGTGGCCTTCCGCGTATTCCCTGGCTCCCTGCCTCGCATCGGCCAGGGAGAACCGGGCGTCGATCACGCGCCAGTCAGGATCCTGTATATGCCGGTGCAAAGTCTGGACGTCGATCAGCGTGGTGTGCATGGCCGGTCCTCCACCTCAAAACGATGCCTGGTTTCTTCAGTCGTTTCCTTCGTTCTCATACACGATCCGGATCGCCCTGATGTTGGCGATCTTGAAGGCATGCACGTCGCCCTCGGGTATGCGGTGCGCCTCGACGAATGGCGTGCCCCGGGTCCGCTCGATCCGGACAGGCTTGATCCGGTGCAGGAAGCTGCGGCTCCGGTTGCCCAGGTAGTAGTCGATGACGGCCCGGTGGTTGTTTTTCACCGCCATTTCCAGGAGTTCTTCCGTCTGCCCCGGAGCCAGGTACTGCAGGTTTCCGGCCTGCTCGATGTGCGGCGCGTTCCGGTCGGCCCCGCCCGATCCTTTGTGCAGCTGGTAGCCCGGAAGACAGTCCCCGAACCCGAGCACCGGTTTCTGATCGGCAGATGAAGGTGTACGCGGCTGACCTTCGTTCCCTGAAGGACTGCTACCGTCACGCGATTCGGATCGCGCCCTATCCCCTTGGCCGGACCGTGCCCTATCCACTTCGCCGGGCCGTGCCCTATCCCCTTGGCCGAACCTGGTCCTATCCCCTTCGCCGGACCGCGCCCGCTGGCCGGCGCCACGGCCTGCTACCGGTTCTTTTGATCCGACGACCTCGGACTTCGGCATGTAACCCTGTTTCTGCAGCAGGTCCATCAGCTCCCGGTACTTCTTGCGCTCCACGATCAGCGCTTCGGGCCCCACTTCGCCCTTTATATATGGCGCGAGTTCCCCGTGGGCCTTGATGTGGCTGGCGATCTCGGCGTTGGCGGTCCGCAGAAGGAAGGTTTCCATGAAATACACCTGCCCGTAGGCGTCGCCCCAGGCCTGTATCGAGTACGCGACGTTCTGCGGCACGTCCTTTTCGGAATGGTCCGCCAGGAAATCGATGACCGCCTCGCCGGACAGGTCCGTATTGGCGGCCCGGTAGATGGTGTCGCGGGTTACGCGGTAGGTCAGCGTGAGATCGACCCGCTCCAGGTCGGCGAAAAGTTCGAGTCTTTCCCGGATCACCAGGTCCAGGTCCCGGGGCGCGATGATTTCGAACGTGGGCTGAACGATAAACCGGTCGCTCCACGCCTGCTCGTCCGACCAGTCCTGCCCGCCGAATACATGTCTGCCCGCCGGGGTGATGACCAGGCCGGCGCCGGAACCGTTCTTCCCGCCGTACTGGCGCAGGAGGCCGATCCATTCCAGTTCGCGCAGCGCGGCGTGGATTTCATTTGCTTCCTGGTCGCTGAATGAATCCGTCCGCACGTGGGGAGAGGAACAGGTCAGCGCGCAGCGCATGATCTGGTCCAGATCCACGTGGGCGAATCCCACGCAAAGCTGGAGGATGCCGGGCAGCGCGGAAACCGCGGGGGGGCGCGCCCGTTCCCGCACGTGCCAGAAAGCCAGCAGGTCATCGAGCTTATCGGACGTGGGCAGCCCCAGCCACGACTCGAATTCGGTTGTAGCCCGGAGACGCCCGTCCTCCACGCGCGTCAATCCCCGCCAGCGCGCATACTCCATGACGAAACGCAGTTGTTCGGTGATGTCCTCCGCCGAATCCGGCCTGCCGTTCGTGGTGGGTTCCTGCCGCTCGACCATGGCGTCGAGGGCTCGTTTATACGGCACGCCGCGGTCCGTGAGCCGCGCCGGGTTGTGGCGCAGGCCATTCACCAGGGCGAAGACATTCCGGACGGCGGTGAGATCCCGGCTCCCGTCTTCTTCCGAGTCCGCCGCTTCCGTCTGAAAGAAGCCCGCCAGCAGATCCGTGTAGTAGCGGATCAGCATATCGCGGAGGTCTTCCGGAACGATGAAGTCGACGGTACGGTACGCCCGGCGACGGCCGATCACGAGTCCGCGGGCCAGCAGTCCGTGAAGCTGTTCGATCAACCCGGCGTTGCCAGGCTGTCTCGTATCGTATACCTGTCCCGATTCTCCGGCCGATAGCACGGCCAGCAGGATCTCCCGCCCTTCTTCGGCCAGATCGTCCAGGCTTTGGTCGATGTACCCGGGCTGGAAGACCTGGTCCGTGATTTCCCGGATCAGGCGGGCGCGGGAGATCATGCCGGGTTGCACGCCGAGGGTGAAGGCGATGGATTTCAAGTCGCCCATGGGCAGGGCGGCGAGGTATTCCTGGAGGATCAAGGGAACATTCCCACTCGAATGCAGACGAGCGATTAATACACTTTATATCAATGGCTTACTTGTGAGCAGCCGGAACGAACGAGGTCGACCATCTGCCGGCGGAAGGCCGCCGGACAGGTACCATGGCATATGGACATGTGGCACTCCCATAGACATAAGAAGTTACATGTCCACTAAACCGGGTCAACTCCATTCTCACAGGGGTGGGGAACAGCGAACCGTTCAAACCGGTGGTGATTCAGTTCGGCAGGCAATTCGAATAAAACACCCGCGTCGCGGGAGGCCATGGCCCAGTCCAGGAGCAAGTCGTATTGCCCCTGTTCATGGAGGCCGCCAAACCACTGCAGACCTTCGGACGAGATGACACAGAAGACATTGGCCAGATCGCACGGGCCAAGGCATCCGGAGATCGTCAGTTGCACCGACCTGTTAAGTTTTTCTTCTTTCCACTGCTGCTTGAGCCAGTCGCGGGGCAGCGGCGGGAACCCCTTGCCTGTCTGGCCGCAGCAACAGCCTTCGCAGAACACGATCTGCCCAAGCACCTGGTCTCGGCCCGTGTCCAGTGCTTCGTGCCTGCCTAGCTTTTCGAGGATGCGTTGAGTTTGAGCATTCATGATTGTTTCGCGCGTTGACGTTTACGGACGCGAATCAGGCGTCGCCAGGAGACGACAACTGCCGTTGAAGAGAACAGGAATCCGGCGCTGCACAGCCCGATCACCGCCAGGTCCCAGGCGGGGCGATTGTCGATGAGAAAACGGAAATCCAGACTGTGAAGGCCGTTGTACAGCCAGCGGCGCGCCCGTCCTGTCTCAGTGAGTTGGTTTATCAGCTCGCCGGTGGTGAGGTCGATGTGGTACCAGGTAGCGTTGGCATCATCGAAGCGCACCCGTAATACCGGCAATGCGCGCCAGCGCTTGTGGTGGGAGTAATAGTAGAGGTCGTAATCAGTAAGTTTCTCGATAGAGACTGTCTTGTGGCTTGCCATGACCTGTTGTATTTCTGCAAGGGCGGTATCCTCTAGACAATCCTGCTTAAATGAAGTCAGCAGTTGACGCTGACCATCGCCGGTGACGGCATATGAATAGGTTGATCCACCGATCCACTGCCATACCAGTTCGCGCGTGTCAGGCGGGAGATCCAGGTTGCGGCCAGGCGAGGCGAAGACTTCATCAGTCAGGTTCTCGCGGACGGTGGGAGCGCCTTTGTATTCGGCGAGTCGTGCGCTGAAGGGGACTTCATCGTCAAACACCCCCCCAGGGGTTCATTGACAGGAGGCCGCTGAACATGTAGGTCGTCAGCGGCACCAGGAAAATCAGCCCCAGGATATGGTGAAGTTTCATCGTTCCCCGGTAAGGGGTCCTGTCGTTGGCGCGATAGCGCTTCCAAAGCCTCAGGCGCACAAAGCCGATCACCGCGCCGGTTACTATGGATACCAGGCCGGCGAGTGAGAGCACCACGACAACCCAATGCCAGATCGAACTGTGGCGGCGCAGCTGCATCGGATAGATCCAGTGCAGGTTCGCCCCCAGCCAGTTCCAGCCGCGTTCCAGCGCGCTGGTATCCCGCACCACTTCCCCGGTCACCGAAGAGACATACAGCTCAGTGCCCGCCGGATCGTTCAGCGCCACCGCGTGGAGGGGCCGATGAGGATGGAGGCCGCTGGACACGGACCACTGGTCCATGAACAGGAGCGCCTTGTGAACCGGTCGCGTCGACGGGAGGCCGGTTACCTGGGCATAGACCCGGCTCGCCTGAATGGCGCCTTCCGCGTCAATCCCGCCGATCATATCGCCGGTGTCGGCAAACAGGCCATGGTGCGTGCCATGCCGGCACGCATTAGCCAGGCGGGCCGTCCAAGCACGGAGGTAAGCCGCAGTTCCTCTATGGTCTGTGCCGGATCAAGACGCCGCATCAGTTCAGCAGGCCCGAACCGAAGTTTGTCCTGTTCGAGTTCCGGCAGCGCAGCGAGGCGTTCCGCCCGCGTCAATGACGGAAAACCGACATACATCATCACCACGCCGGAGAAAAACCACATGGCCACGAGCAGGCACATGAAGATCCCCAGCCAGCGGTGGGAGAGGTAGAGCCAGCGGCGAGTGAGGTGGAGCCAGCGGCGGACGATTGTGGCGTGCTTCAACTGTTGCCCACTCTCCAAACCGTCACGCCGCCCTGCGCGTCGAGCGCGGCAAGGGCACGGCCGTCCGGCCGCCAGTATAATCCGGCGACTACATCCGCCAAAAAACCATTCCCTATCCGACTGCCTTCGCCGTCTCTGTTAACCGACCACGCAACCACGGCGCCATCGCGGCCTCCCGATGCCAGGCGCATCGCGCCGGGAGCGAAGGAAAGCTTCGTGACGGGTTGAACATGAAACTCCAGGACGCCGGGGCGCGTGCCCTCGGGACCCCTACCCTGGAAGCTCCAGACCGTCACCGCCTCCCCTCCGCCGGTGGCCAGAAGCGTGCCGGTCGAATCGAAGGCCAGGGCCGACGGCTTGGCGGGATACCCGGACATCATGGAGTCATTCCCCGTGTCACGACGCCAGAAGTGCACCGAGTTGTCTTGGCTGCCGCAGACCACGATGCCCCCGTCCGGGCTCAGTACCATCGATACCAGGGATCCCTGCCACTCCAGCTTCTGCCGAAGCTTGCCAGTGGACGCTTCGAAGAACGATACCCGACCGTAACAGGCCGTCGCCAGCTCCTCCGCGTTCGACCAGACGATCGCGCT
>JAJECR010000349.1 GCA_022821935.1 Candidatus Latescibacterota bacterium | reverse complement strand
AAGCTGGACAAGCTGGACAAGCTGGATGAAATGGATCGTAAGCTGGACAAACTGGACAAACTGGACAAGCTGGACAAACTGGACAAGCTGGATGAAATGGACCGTAAGCTGGACAAGCTGGATGACATAGATGAGAAGTTGGGACGCCTGATCGAGTTACTTGCTGAAGGAGCGTCGCCCGCTCTTTGACCGTTGACGATATAATGACACGCTTATGTTCAAATTACAAATCAGGTAATCGCACTCAATCCTGTCATTCGTTCATTGTCAGAGATCAAACCTGGAAGGAATACAATGGAACGTAAGGATTGGGTAATGCTCGGTGGATTTGCCGGAACGATATTGACGATCCTCGTTGTTTTCTTCACCGGTATGCAAACCATGAACAGTCGCTTTGAAGCGATTGACGGACGCTTTGAAGCGATTGACAGACGCTTTGACGCAATTGACAGTCGCTTTGAAGCGATCGAAAGTCGGTTGTTGTCGATAGAGGAACATCTGCGTAACCCAAAAGAATCTTCCAAAGATCCCGTTTCGACCTCATTACGTGACTAAGTCGAGGGTCAACACTATAGGAAGAATCATGAACTGGGAAAGTCCAATCGTTTACATCGCCGGAATTGGCGTTATACTGAGTATTGCAGGCTTATTGATTACGGCGGGGGTGGCGATGTAGCGTGCGCTCTTCGCACAACAAGAGCGCGAAACCAACCCGATAAAGATGAGGTTGACCATAGCCATGGCTAAAGGCAAATTCTGGCACGAAGGGCTGCAGTTTTCCTGCCACGGATGCGGCCACTGCTGCACCTTCCCGGGGGGATTCGTCTACGGCAGCGAGAAGGAGTTCCGGCGCATCGCCGAGTACCTGGACCTGCCTTTCGAGACCTTTCTGGAAAGATACACGGAGGAAATAGATGGCTGCGTCTCCCTGGTTTCTCCGGATGGCGGTCCCTGCGTCTTCTATGACCGGGGATGTACCATCTATCCGGTCCGTCCCTCACAGTGCAGCAGCTATCCCTTCTGGCAGGACGTCCTGAAGTCGAAACGCCGGTGGGAACGGGAAGCGGAGACCTGCGGAGGCATGAACAGGGGAAAGCACTGGACGCGCAAGGAGATCGAGGCGCAGGTAGCGAGCCGGTCGACTAACGTGATGGAAGCGAAGAAGCGGTCGTAGGCCGGTAGCTGGGACTTGACGAGTATTACAACCACTCGGTGGGAGTTTTGGCATATGGACGAGGATACGCGGCAAGAGAAGCGCTTGTCCGGACCGGAGCCGCTGGATATCCGGGAAGGGAGGCGCGTGGTTGAGCCGGTGCCGGCGGAGAGCCGGCTGGACCGGCGCGCATTCATCCGGGTGAGTGCCCTGGCCGGAGCGGCGAGCGTGGCTGGCGCGGCGAGCGTCGTGGTGCCCGGATGCAGTGGTATTGGTGGGCGGGACGGATCGGCGGAAGAGGGTGGTTCGGACGGTCAAAGCGGCGTTGGTAATGCTCCGGAGGGCCCGGGCGGCCTGGGCGGCCCTGACGATTTCCCCGGAGGCCCGGGCGGCGACCCGGAAGCCCTGGCGGCCGCTCTGAAGGACAACGTCTATACCCGGCTGCTGGGCGTGCGGCCCCATATCGGCGCCCACGAGCACCTCTCGAGCATGGGGGGCTCGCGCATGCCGCCCGAGGTGGTGGCGGCCATGGCCGAGGCTAACCGCTACTTCGTGGACATGGCGGAACTGCATGACGCGGCGGGACGGCGCATCGCCGAGATCATGGGGGCGGAAGCCGCCCTGGTGTCGTCCGGCGCCTTCGCGGCGATGCTGGTCGGCGCGGCGGGCGTGCTCACGGGTTCCGACCAGGATCGGATGAGACTCCTTCCCAACCCGACCTGGCCGAAAGTGGAGTGCCTGTTCCAGACGGCTCATCGCTTCTTCTACGACAACGTGTTCGGATTCGCGGGCATGAAACTGGTGGAGGCCGGCACCCGCGCGGACTACGAGGCGGCCATCACGGACCGGACGGCGCTGCTCGTGGGCCTGGCCTATATCGAGCACCAGACACGGGGCGTCCCGCCCTTTCCCGTGCGTCACCGGCAGGAACACGACCCCGAGACGCTCATGCCCCTGGAAATCATCGAGATCGGAAGGCGGAAGGGCGTGCCGGTGATGATTGACCTCGCGTCCAACCTGCCTCCGAAGGAGAACCTCACGAAGTACCTGGAAGCCGGCGCGGACCTGGTCGTGGTCAGCGGGGGCAAGGGGATTCGCGGCCCGAATTCGACGGGGATCCTCGCGGGCCGCGCCGACCTGATCCACGCCGCCCGGATGCAGAACGCGCCGGTCAACGGCATCGGACGGGGACTGAAGGTTGGCAAGGAAGAGATCGTCGGCCTGGTGGCCGCGCTGGAGCGGTACGTGGCCCTCGACGAGGACGAAGAGATCGCGGCCTGGAACGGGAAGGCCCGCTGGCTGGCCGACCAGTTGCAGGGTATTGATGGGCTCGAGGCGCGGTATGAACTCAATACCCACGGATACTGCGACGTGGAACTGGTCTGGGACGAGGCGGTCATTCCGCTGACCGAAGAAGACGTGGACCGGTTGTTGCGCGCGGGCGATCCGCGGATCATCTACGACGGTCCGGGGCCGCGTACGCTGCAGCTTGAGGACGGCGAAGTGGCACTCGTGGCCCGAAGGCTGCGGGAGCTGTTCACCACGAGAAGCTGAAAGGACAGGCATGGCCGACGAGAAGCCGGACGGCAGGGGCGCGGCAGGCAGCCAACCAGGCGGCCGGCCAGGCGGTAACCGGCTGACCTACGAGGATGCCGGCGTGGATTACGACCGGATAGATCCTCTGAAGGTCCTCGCCCAGCGGGCGGCGCGGACCACGGGCGCCAACCTCGGGAGCGCGGGCGCCCGCGAGGTGCCGGCCAGCCGCGGCGAATCGGCCTACGTCGTGGACATCGGAGACGCCTATATTGCGTCCATCACCGAATGCCTGGGCACCAAGGCCCTGGTGGCGGACGCGGTGCGTGAGGTGTCGGGGCGGACCCGGTACGACCACATCGCGCAGGACACCATCGCCTTGGTGGCAGACGTGGTGCGTGAGGTGTCGGGGCGAACCTGGTACGATCACGTTGCGCAGGACACCATCGCAACGGCCGTCAACGACATAGTAACCGTGGGTGCGCGGCCCCTGAGCATCCACGCCTACTGGGCCGCCGGTTCGTCGGACTGGTTCGACGACGCGGAACGCATGAATGACCTGGTCGGGGGATGGAAGGCGGCCTGCGACGTCCTGGGCGTGGCCTGGGGGGGCGGCGAGACGCCGTGCCTGACGGGCGTGGTGGAGGAAGGCGCCATTGACCTGGCGGCCTCCTGTGTGGGCATCATCCGGCCGAAATCGCGCCTCACCCTGGGCGAGGATCTGGCGGCCGGGGACGCGATCATCCTCCTGGAAAGCAGCGGCATTCACGCCAACGGCCTCACCCTCGCACGCAAGCTGGCCGAGCGGCTGCCGGAGGGCTATACCACCCTTCTGCCCGGCGGCCGGATGTACGGCGAGGCCCTGCTCGACCCGACCGTGCTTTATCCGCCCGTTACCGAAGCGGCCTTTGAGGCCGGCATCGACCTGCGCTACATCGCCAACATCACCGGCCACGGCTGGCGCAAGATCATGCGCCACCCTGGCAGTTTCTCCTACCGCATTACCGAAGTGCCCCCCGTTCCCGAGGTCCTGGAGTTTATGGTGGAAGAGACCCGGCAGACTGCGGAAGAGGCCTACGGAAGCCTGAACATGGGCGCCGGCTTTGCCCTCTTCGTCCGCCCGGACGATAGCGACGCGGCGTTGGCCTGTGCCGAAGCGCAAGGCATCCGTGCCTGGGTCGCCGGTGTGGTGGAAGACGGCCCCCGCCAGGTGGTCATCGAGCCGCTGGGCGTAACGCTGTCCGGGGAGAGATTGGCCCTGCGGGACTGAGCTGGGATTGAGCCTCGGGACTGAGCCGCGCGTTTCAACTCGACACCTGCCAGGAGTCAGAATATGACCATAATGTCCCGAGAAAACTGGGCTTTTGGAGCGCAGATCACATCGGCCATAGGCATCCTCATTATCGCGGTCGTCACCTTCATCAATCAATCCAACAAGGAATTCCGGGATGAGATTCGGACGGAGTTGACCGGGTTGCGGACGGAACTCGCCTCGATTCGTTCCGAAATTCACGATATGAACACACGCCTCGGTCGGGTCGAAGGTTACCTGCGTGTGTCAGGAAACGAGTAGAAAGAGACTGGCGGCCGGTTGTTTCCTGGCAACACGAAGCCCGGTTAGAGAACATGGTAAAGGGGGACGGGATTGGCTGATAGGGCGTGGATGAATGTAACCATGAAGGCCGCCCTGATTACAGGCGCGGTTGCGCTATACATTTTCGTGGAGACTGGAACACGAGATCAATTGTCAAGCATGGGAGACAGGCTGGAAGCGCGCATCCTCGCGGTGGAGGCCAGGATCGGCCGTGTAGAGACCAGGATCGGCCGTGTAGAGACCAAGATCGACGAAGTAATTGGATTCCTCAAATACAATGCCAGCATAAATAGAGACGAAAGTACTCCGGCTGGTATCAGGAAGTAAGACCGGTATCCCCGGATCGCACCACCAGCGTCTTCGCGATCAGGTCGTGAAAGGCCTGTCTCCGCCGGGTGAAGGCCGCGGCGAAATAGCCCGGCCAGAGGATGGGCAGGCACTTGGGTATGGCCCGGAGCGCGGCGCGGCCGAAGGTGGGCGAGTATCCCTCGGAGTCCACGACCCGGATCCCCAGGATCAATTTACCGATCGTGGCGCCTTTGGGGGAACTCTCCATGGCCGCGTAGTAGAACCAGGGCATTAGCACCTGGATTGCGGTCATCAGGGGCAGGGACGCCGCCGGGTCCGCAAGGGCGCCAGAGTATTCGACCGCCAGCGCAATAGCCCAGGTAGCGGCGGTGATGAGCGCCACGTCGATGGCGAATGCGCCGATCCGCTGCAGATGGCCGGCATAGTCTTCGGACAGGGAGTATCCGGAAATGAAAGTCACGGCCTGGCGGGCCCTCCGTCGGGCGTCCGGGCCTGGGTCCAGTTGATGATCTCGTCCTCGCAGGGATACCGGGCCGCCAGCTTCTCGTCCACGTCGATGCCCAGTCCCGGGCTGTCGTTGGGATACATGTAGCCGCCGCGCACTTCGGGGGTGCCGGGGAAGATCTCGTAGACCAGGTCACCAAAGCGGCACCATTCCTGGATGCCAAAATTCGGCGCCCACAGGTCGAGGTGCAGATTGGCGGCGTGGCCCACCGGGGAGACGTCGCCCGGCCCGTGCCACGCCGTGCGGATGCCGTACATGGCGGCCATGGCCGCGACGTTGCGGGCCGGCGTGATGCCGCCCATCTGGCTGACGTGCATGCGCAGGAAATCGATGAGCCGTCCCTCGATCAGGGGCAGCCATTCCGCGGGGTTGTTGAAGAGTTCCCCCATGGCGATGGGCGTGGTCGAGGTCTGACGCATGCGGCGGAACCATTCGTTGTCTTCGGGCGCCAGGGCGTCTTCGAGGAAGAACAGGTTGTAGGGTTCCAGCTGTTTCGCGAAGACGATGGCGTCGGCGGGCGTGAGCCGTTCGTGGACGTCGTGGAGCAGCTCAACCTCGTCGCCCACGGAATTGCGCAGGTGCTCGAACATCTGGAGCGTGCGGCGCATGTAGCTCCGCGGATCGAAATAGTCCCCGGGCTTCGCGCCCTCGGGCGGCGTGACCCGCGGCTTTCGGCCCCCGTATCCGCCGATCTGGCAGCGGACGTGACGATAGTCCTGGTCCATGTATCGCCGGACGTTCTCCGCCACTTCTTCAGGCGATGCGCCGTCGGCGTGGACATAGGTGTCCGCCGCTTCCCGGCACTTCCCGCCAAGTAGCTGGTACACGGGCATCCCCGCCCGTTTCCCCTTGATGTCCCACAGCGCCATGTCCATGCCGGAGATCGCGTTGTTCAGGACCGGTCCGTTGCGCCAGTAACCGTTCACCATGGCCGTCTGCCACAGGTCTTCAATATCGTCCACGTCCTTACCGATGAGGAAGGGTTTCAGGTGGTGTTCTATGGCCGAATGGACGGCGTGGAACCGCTGGGTGAAGGTGGCGCAGCCCAGGCCGTACAGGCCGGGTTCGGAGGCGAGAATCTTGACGACGATCAGGCGCGAGCCAGCGGGCTGGGTCAGGATGGTCTTCACGTCGGTGATGGTCACGGGCATAGTGGGTTACCTAGAACGCGCCCCCGAAGAAGACCGCGTTGAGGAACAGGCCGTTCGTACCGTACCAGAAGGCCCGGAAATTGGGGTTGTCGGCGAAGAGCACGACGGCGCCGTTCCCCTGCCGCCGGGCAATCAGCGCGGCGGTATTGGCCAGTTCGGCGTGGCGCTTCGGCGAGATGTAGCCACTCAGCAGCGGCGACGCCGTGTACCGGGCCACTGTCGCCCCGGGTGTCGCGGACGGTTCGAAAAAGATCTCGTGGTTGCGGAACAGGGGCGTCAGGCCGCCGTAACCGAAGGCGAGCGGATGGGTGGTGTCCAGCCGGGCCTCGAATATGGCGCCGCCGATGCGCTGCGCGCCCCGCGTGGCCGATATGTCTTCGTAGGACAGATCGACCGTATCGGGCGGACTGGCCTTGATCGATTCGTCGATCAGTTCCTTGCTGATGAGCCAGCTCGCGGCGCTCTTCCAGGCAATAAGCGTTCCCCCTTCGCGCACCCACCACTTCAGGCGGTTCACGTCTTCGGTGTCCAGGTCGTAGCTGCCCATGGCCATGACCAGGGTCGTATAGCGGTCCAGGTCAAGCCCGGCGAACCCGTCTGCGTCGACCAGGGAGACAGGGATGCCGAAGCGCTCGTTGAGCAGGTGCCAGGTCTCGCCCACCTCGTACGCCCGGGTGCCGGGACCGGAGAGCAGCGCCACTTTCGGCTTGACCAGCACGGTGGAGGACGGGCCCCCCAGGTCGCCGCCCGATGGCGTCAGGCCCGTGTCAACCCCGTGCACGATTACGTGGTCTTCCGCGACGATACGGTCGATCACTGCGCGCACCGTCTCGGGCGTTACCGTAGAAGAGGCGTCGCGCTGGGCGACGGGGATGATGATTGTACCTCGGTCGAATGTCCGCTCCGTGCCGCCTGTGGCCAGCGTAAAGGGTTTCCTGGCCACCCGGGTCCGGAGGCCCGCGTCCTGGATCAGGTAAAGTGCGCGCGGCGCGAAGTAGCGGTTCCACTCCATCAGGTAGGCGTACGCGCCGTGGCCGCCTATGAGTTCGCCGCCATTGTAATCGGCGCCGGTGATTTCCGTTCCGGCCAGGTCATCGGTGTAGCGCTGCAGTTCACCGCTCGCGACGCCCATGGCCAGGGGCAGGGTCCAGGCCGAGACGTCGTAGAATATGGAGTCCGCGAAGCCGGTGACCCGCTCCATGGAAGCCTTGATCAGCCGCGTCTGAGGCTGGTCCATGGGGATGACTACCGCCTCGCCGGCGCGGAAGGACCGCCCGCCCGCTTCCACGGTCCGGGCGAGCTCGTACACCCGTACGCGGTGACGGAGCAGCATCTGCAAGAGGGCCTGCGTGCGCGTGCGTGACCCGGCCAGGTCGAGGACGTAGGCCTTAACGGGGTTGTCCCGGGCCGCCTCGGCCGCCGTCGCGTAGAATTCGCGCTGATTGGACAGCAGTTCGGTCCGCAGGGCGAGGCTGCCGGCCAGCGTCGACATGGAGGTGGCGACCTGGTTGCGGATCGTGAACGGGTAGGTCAGGACCCCGTCGTTCGTCATCCGTTCCAGCGCCCGGGATGAGGCCTGCTCGAAGAGGATGCCGATCGCGCCGTTCACGTCCGGATAGGTGGAACCCTTACCATAAAAGAAGTCATCAAAGGTCTCTTCCGAGTAGTACAGCGTCCCCTGCCGGTCGTGCCATTCCGCGTGGTGCTCCGCCAGCGCCCTGGTCAGTTCGAAGGTCCGTTCCGGCGTGTTCGGGTTGTTCCGGCTCGGGATCCCGGGCTGGAAGAAATAGGTGGCGTTGCTGCCCATTTCATGGAAATCGGTCAGCACCTGGGCGCGCCAGTGGTGGAAAAGCCCAAGCCGGGCCTGTGATTCCGGATGCTGCGCCACGAGCCAGTCCCGGTTCAGATCGAACCAGTAGTGGTTGGTCCGTCCGCCCGGCCACGGTTCCACGTGCTCCCGGTCCTGCCCGTCCCGCGTGGCGACGGGGCCCCGGTTGGCGTTGACCCAGTTGACGAAACGGTCCCGCCCGTCCGGGTTGTAGTTGGGGTCCATGATGATCACGGCGTTGTCCAGCAGGTCGTCCACGGCCGGTCCGCTGCCCGCGGCCAGGTGATAGAGCACCAGTAGGGCCGCCTCGGATGTGCTCGCCTCGTTGCCGTGCACCGCGTAGCCCATGTGTACGACGACGGGCATGGCCTCCATCATGGCGTCCGTCACCTCGCCGGGCGCGTCGGACAGCCGGTGATTGGCCAGCCGGATCTCCTCCAGGCGCGCGTGGTTCTCCGGCGACGTCACCACGGCGTGAAGCAGGTGGCGCCCCTCGTAGGTCGTGCCGTGGCGGTTCACGACGACGCGGTCCGATACTGCGGCCACGGCACGGTAGTAGTCGGCCACCAGGTGGGAGCGCGTGTGGCTCGTGCCCACCACGTGGCCGATGACCGTTTCGGGACGGGGGATGGCCGCATCGTAGGCGTCGACGCCGTGCACGCGGACGTCCATGGCGAAAGGGAGGTCCTGCGCCCGGACGTTTCCGGAAAGGAGAACAAGCGCGACGACCGGCAGGCACAGCAGACGGACTCGGAACATGGTATTTTCCTGACCTGGATACGGATCTGAATCAAGCGGTTTTCGGGCAAATGTAACCGCCAAGATACAGATCGGGGGCAGACGCATCAAGGGTTTAACAGCGGCGTAGTTCGTCCGCGGCCGGGTACTCAGCCGAGGTACGCTTCTGGACGATGCTGGTCCCGTCCATTCTTCGATATCCCGTCCAGATTGCCCTTGACGCAGTCGGCGTTCGCGGCACAAATTACCAATCCGGTACTTGTATTGATTCCATTTCCGATATGATTGATCTGACGGGGACATACCTGCGGAGGCGCCCGTGCGCATACTCGTGATCGGCAGCGGCCTGATGGGACCGGCGGCGGCGTATAACGCCATGATGGATGAAACGGTGGACAGGGTGACCGTCTGTGATCTCAGTGAGGATCAGCTTTCGAGCTGCCGCGAGACGCTCCGTGGCCTGCCGTGGGCGGACAAAGTCGCCTACCGGCAGTTGGACATGAACGACGCCGCGGAGGCCGTCGCCGTGATGAGGGACCACGGGGCAGGCGTGGCGGCCCTGCCCCGCGCTGCGAGCATGGAGGCCATTCCACTGGCCCTCAAGGCGGGCATGCCCTACATGGACCTCACCCGCGTGGCCGACGAAGACCTCGAAGCATGGGAGTCTACTTATGCCGGTTCCGATGGTTTCGTCATCCTGGGTTGCGGTCTGGAGCCTGGGCTGACCGAGATCATGGCCCGTCACCTGGCCGAGCAGCTGGACCGCACCGACGAACTGCACATACAGTGTGGCGGCATTCCCGAAGAACCTTCGCCTCCCTTGGGGTACAAGATCGTCTTCGGCGGCAGGCGGCTGCCCCTGCGCGAGTCCACGGCCCGCGCCGTCAGCGGCGGGCGTCTCGTGGACGTCCCGCGATACTCTGAACCGGAACCGGCGGTCTTCGAGGGCGTGGGGGAATGCGAGGCCTGGCACGAGGGCTTCATGCCCTGGCTCCTCGACCTGGACGCCTTGAAGGACCTGCGCAGCGGGACCCAGAAGACCGTCCGCTGGCCGGGCTACTCCGAAAAGGTCACCGTACTGCGGGAACTCGGGCTGCTCAGCGAGGATCCGCTGGATGTGGATGGCGTCTCCGTGATACCGAAGCACGTGGTCGACGCCGTGCTCTATCCCAGCGTGAAGATGGCGCCTGAGGAACGGGACATCACGGCCTACCGGGTCACGGTGACCGGCGAAAAGGACGGTCGGCCCAGCACCAGATCGGCCGAGATGATCGACCGGTACGACGAAGAGACGGGATTCACGTCGATGGCGCGTACCACGGCCTTCACCGCGGCCATTGCCGCGCGCATGTCGGCCCGGGGAGACCTGCCCCATCCAGGCCGCCCCTTCGTGACCCCCGAGCAGGCGATTTACGGGGATTGCTTCGACACGTTGATCAGGGAGCTCGGCAGGATGGGCGTGCGGTTCAGGATAAGTGGGAACTGAGGTGGGAGGAACACGGGTGAATAAGACCGACGAAAAGCAACCGGCGGCCAAAAGTAATGAAGAATAAGAAGAAAAAACTGACCCGCGAGGCGTACGAGGCGGAACTGGCCCGTCTGCAGGTCGAACTGTCCAAGCTCCAGGAATGGGTGATCGACCAGGGCGAGAAAGTGGTGGTCATCTTCGAGGGCCGAGACGCGGCCGGCAAGGGCGGTACCATTTCCCGGATCACCGCGCGGCTCAATCACCGCGTCTGCCGCGTGGCCGCGCTGGCCAAGCCCACGGACCGGGAGCAGTCGCAGTGGTACTTCCAGCGTTACGTAGCCCACCTGCCCTCGGCGGGTGAGATCGTGCTTTTCGATAGAAGCTGGTACAACCGGGCCGGCGTCGACCGGGTCATGGGGTTCTGCACCGAAGAGGAGTACCGGGAATTCCTCCGGACCTGTCCCCAGTTCGAGCGCATGCTCGTACGGTCAGGCATCAAGTTGATCAAGTACTGGTTCTCCGTGAGCGCGAAGGAGCAGGAACGGCGGTTCAAGAACCGGATCAAGGATCCGCTCAAGAGCTGGAAGTTCAGCGAAATGGACCTGCAGTCCTACATGAAATGGGACGAGTACTCGCTCGCCAAGGACGACATGATGAACTACACCGACATCAACCAGGCGCCCTGGTACGTCGTGCCGTCGGACAGCAAGCGCCGGGCCCGGCTGAACTGCATCACACACCTGCTCAGCCTTTTCCCCTACAATACGGACCCGCCTACGTCGGGCGTCGAACTGCCTGACCGAGAGACCGATTCCGGGTACGTCCGCCCGCCAATGGACGACCAGCGTTTTATCCCCGAAGTGTATTGATCCCCATGAGTCCGGATGAAGGCCTCGTCCGTGCGGATTCCTCATCGTCCCGGCCGCCGACACGCGGTAAGCCGGCGATCCAAGGGTACAGCCCCGCCGGCCGCCTACCTGATGATCTCGCCCAGTATGCGGCCGTCGCGGTTCGACGGCAGGGTGATGCGCAGCAGGTTGCAGATCGTCGGCGTGATATCCGCCGCGTCGACGCGGTTTCGATAGTGGCCGGGCGCGATCCACGGACCGTGGAACATGATCGGAATGTGCGTATCGTAGTCGTGGGGCCATCCGTGGGAGGTGCCCACAGTGGCCGACCCGTACCCGCCCAGCAGCAGGTAGAAGGGCGTGGAGATGAGCATGATGTCACCGCTGTTCTCGGAATGGAAGCTGTGATAGACCGACTTCGTGAGGTTCGATTCCGGCAACAGCCGCCGTTCGATGCGGTGGCGCGTATAGGCCCGCCATACGGCCGGATGGGTCACGACGGCGGCGGCAGCTGTATCTTCCACCTCGGCCCGGCTCAGGCCGCGGCTGTCGATGGCCTCCCAGTTCAGGTACACGCCCGATTCCGCCACGTGAAGGACCCAGTCGTCTTCCCCGTGCAGCCTGTCCAGGGCCTCCTCCACCAGGGCCGTCAGCGGCTCGGGCCCGGCACGACCGGCCTCCAGGCCCCTGAGGGTCAACTGCTCCGGCAGTTCCAGAGCGCCGTGGTCGGCCGTCAGGACCAGAAGGGTGTGATCGCGTCCGACCCGCTCGTCAAGAAACCCGAAGAAGTCCGCCAGCTGCCGGTCTGTGCGCAGCGTGGCGTCCATGGATTCCTGACTGAAGGGGCCGAAGTCGTGGCCGATGTAGTCATTGGCGGAGAGACTGATGACGAGGACGTCCGGGATATCGTCCTGTCCCAGTTCTTCCTCGATGATCGCTTGCCGGGCGAATTCCAGCTGGTAGTCGGAGGACCAGGGCGTGTGCTTGAAGGCGTTCCAGTACCGGGGCCCCGGAGCTTCCAGACCGCCTTTCGTCACATGAGGAAAGACGATCCCGCTGTCCCGGTTGTCCTCCTCGCCCTCGCGGATGTCTTCACCTGCCCGTTCAAGGTACAGTTCTTCCGGCAGCAGGCGGTCCCATGTGCGGCCGAAGGACTGGTCCGGGATTTTCCGGTCGTTGAAGCGCTTGATCCAATCGGGCAGATCGTCCATGAAGAAGCTGCTCGACGTGATTCGGCCCAGGGATGCTTCGAACCAGTACGGCGCGCCCAGTTTCCCGGCGGAGATCATGGCGCTGTAGTCCTTGAGCGATATCGTGATGGCCTTGCCCCGGTAGCGCGTGGCCATGCGCAGTTCGTCGGCCAGGGAAGAGCCGACCAGTTCCCGCGTGGAGGCGCGGCCGGTCGCGGTGGGCCACAATCCGAGGATGTGGCTTTCCGGATCCACCAGCGACGGCTGAAACACCCCCGTGGACCGGTTGTACCACGCGTTGTTGACCATCCCCGTCTTGTGGGCGTAGGTTCCCGAGGTGACCACGCTGTGGCCCGGAGAAGTGGAGGCGTGCACATGCGTGAAACGGGCGTCCTGCATCCACGCGCCGTGGTCCATGAACCGGCGGAATCCGTCCTCCACGAAGAGGTCGTCGAACCGCTGCAGGTAGTCGTGGCGGAACTGGTCGATGATGATCAGCACCGCGAGCTTAGGCGGGTCGGCCGGTACAGTCGCGGGTACCGGCGGAGACTGCGGGCCGACGCCTTCCTGGAGAACCGGTTTGCCGTTGGTGCCGGCCTCGGAAGCGGGCGTAATGATCAACAGTGGCGACAGGATCAAACCCGTCCTGATGAATCCGGCTATGGACATGATCGGTCCTTTCTTGGGTCGAGTCATTGGGTCGAATCAGTTTAAGAGTTTTTTGTGTACGAGATTCTTCAGGGGATTTACGACTATCTCTTTAACACGCGACGATCAGCGCGCATGTCCGTAGCGTGGTCGGCGAGTGCTGCCTGGATACAAAAAGCAGTCGAAACTGGAGGCAACCCGTTGATTCAAGATAGCGCTGTACTGGAAGTTGTCAATGACGGCGCGGTGACGTGTAAACGACGATGCGGTGGTCTTTCAACGTTGGCAGAAGGCACTGAAACGATGCCGAATCAGCACGGATTATGAAGCGGCGATGAGACGGTGAGGAGCCGTAGAAGCAAATGACAGAATCCACGGTGGTGGCCATCCAGGTGATCAGTGCGGCCGGGGTGTTTTTCCTCTCAGCGCTGACCCTTACGGGACGATTCGCAAAGGCGCTTCGCGAGGAGATGCGTGCCGGCCATGATGCGCTCCGCGCGGAGATGCGCGAAGACCGTGCGGCAATCTTCGGCGAAATAAAAGAACTACGCCTGGAGATGCATGATATGAACGGCCGCCTTGGCCGGGTAGAAGGCCATATGGGCATCTCCACTTCTAAAAGTTTCGAGGAGACTCAATGACCGCGGCGGTCATGCAGTTGGCGTGTTCTGACTGATCCGATGCAGCATCGCGATGAGGTGATCACGAAATACACCGCCGGCTTCCGGTTCGAAGGGCAGATGGCGGCAGATTCGAGGCGCGAATACCGCGGCATACCATCCGAATCCTTCCTGTTCGAAGTCCTGCGGCCGTGCCAGGTACCCGACGGTCTCGTTGGCGTATCCGATGACCATGGTATTCGGAAAGGGAGAAGCCGATTGGATCTGTTTGCCGTAGGTCAGAAACAATTCCAGTGGATGGGCGAGTAAAACGGAATCGTTGATTCGCATCCAGGATACGCTGAACTCCAGCCTCTGAGGATGGGGGCCGTCGAGTAGCTCGAGACGTTGCGTGCGCCAGTCAACCTCGAAGCGTAACTTACGGTTCTCACCAGGATCCGCATCAGCATTCGACGCCTTGAGCCGATCACGGTATTCGGCCAATTCCGCTTCCAGCTCGGACCGGTCGGGGACTTCCGTTGGAAGTGCAACCTCGTAGGTGTCGCCGTCCAGTTCCACGTCGGCGGTCGTCTCGATGCTGTCCAGGGCCGGCAGGACGTGGTCGGCGAGAAGTGAACCGTTCGCCTGCATCATATCCATGCCCTCGCCGAATCCGCGGCAGTTGAGGTCGCCGCAACTGCCCTGGAGGAAGAGCATCCGTAAGTCTTCTCTTTTCCCTTCCATCTTCCCGATGGCATCGGCCGGGTAGTCGCCGCAGATCACGGTGTCGGCACCGAGCGTAACAGGATGGGCGCTGAAATTCATCGCGGCGGCGCGCATCCGCCCACGGGAGTCGTCGACACGCATCAGCAGCGCCTCAACGTCGGCCTCGCCTCCCTCGTCGACCCGGTTTACCGAGAGGTCCGGCACGGATGTCTTCCCGAACCCGACACGTCCGGGTTCGAGTTTCGACACGGCCTGTCCAATGGCGTCGGCGAAGCGCTCCGGCAACCCCGCCGTGTATTCCTCGTCCCATTTCCCCCAGGCCACGGTCTTCATCGACGCGGGGCCGGAATGGGTATGGGTGTTGGTGATCACCACGCGCGCCGGCTCGAGGCCGTATCGGCCCCGGACGATTCGGTGGGTCTCGTCGACCAGTGCGCGGTCGGTCCAGACCAGGTCGTTCGATACCCATACGAATATGCCATCCCCGTCCGACAGAGCCAGCGCCGTGGAGTGAAGGTCCTGGTGGACCGCCGTGGACCGGCGCTCGATATAGGGGCCGTAACCGCACAGCTCGACCCCCGTGGGCGGGGTGATGACGGTTCGGCCGGTTCCGAAATGAAGCTGGGGCATGGTCGTAAGCGGGTAAGCGGTTGACTTCGTCCCGGAAGCGCGTGGCGGATCGCCGCGTCAGCCGTTCGGCGACCGACCACTCAGTCCGTGAACCGCACGGTCTTCCCCGTCTTTACCGATTCGGCCTCTCCGTGGCAGATCCGAAGGGCGTCGCGGGCTGCCGAAGCCGAGACCAGTGCGGGTTCCGTTCCGTTTTCCAGGGCGGTGACGGCGTACCCCAACTGGGCTTCGAAGGCCTCGGGGAAATCGATTTCGGGTTCGGAGCTGTCGCCGTCAGGGGTATAAAGCGTGACCGGCCGGTCCGACAGGACATTATACCAGAGCGTGCCTTCTTCGAAATACGCGTCGTAGCCGTGTTCGAAGGCGGCCGAGCTGATCGCCCCGCACTGGGCCGAGACGGTGATGTCCCGGTTATCATAACCATACTGCGTGTTCAGGTAGAGCACGTAACCGTTCGGACTCGTCATGCCATCGGCATGGACGCTGTCCGGCATGCCGAAGAGGTAGCGCAAGTAATCGGTGTCGTGAATATGCAGGTCGATGCTCGCCGCGCCCGTGCGCTCGTAGTCGCCGAACCAGTTATCCTCCCCCCAGAGGGGTTTGGAGATGACCCGCTTGAGGTGCAGCCCCAGGAGGCGCCCGTAGCGTCCGTCGTCAATGGCCTGGGCCAGAAAGGCGAATTCCGGGAAGAACTTCAGCACGTGGGCGACCATAAGCGTCCTGCCGGCCTCCCCGGCCTTCCGGATCATGCGGTCCGCCTCGTCGA